>JALZFJ010000106.1 GCA_030867425.1 Actinomycetota bacterium
GATGCGGGTCGAGGTAGAGTGCGAGAGCGAGCTGACCCGCGGCGAGACCGTCTGTGACTTCTACGGCGTCTGGGGCAAGTCGCCCAACGCCGAGGTGGGCGTGGACCTGGACAGGGCGGTCTTCTTCGAGATCCTGTACCGTTCTTTAAAAGAGCTTGTCTAGTCAGCCCTCGGAGCGGCGAAGACTGGAGGCTCTTCCGCCCTCGAGGTGTCGCTGACTTCTTTCGTTAACTCTTAGTTTCCTGCCCGGCTTTCGCGGTTAGGCAGGCCATGTTGGGAGCACGATCCTCAGGCATGATCGAGAGGGTTAAAGAGAGCTGGTGGCACTTCAAGGGGAGCGAGCCCGGTCGCCGCTTTCAGGATGGTTACCGCCACCGTCGGCGGGTTAGCAGCGGCCGGTTCGGCCTCGGGACGATCCTCTACATCGTCGGTGGGGTTGCGATCATGACCGTGGGCATTGTCGCCGTGCCCGGTCCGGGTCCCGGCTGGCTCATCTTCTTCCTGGGGTTTGGGCTGATCGCCGGAGAGTTCCTGCCCTTCGCCCGCTTCATGGATTGGGCCGAGGTGAGGTTGAGGAGGTTGGCGCGTTGGGCTATAGGAAGGTGGACGAGGTCTTCTCCTGCGGCGAGGGCTTCGATCGTCCTGGCGATCCTGATCTGCGCCGCCGTGCTAGGGTACGCGAGTTACCGTCTCGTCTTCGGTAGTTAGCGAGCCGATAGCCGTCGGCTATTCGGCCCTCTTCCTGACGACGCCTTCGAGGAGGGTGCGGTTGGGGATACGGTAGAGGTAGCCATCTTCGGACCGGACGGTTATAGCGGCGTAGCCGAGCTCCTCGACGGTGCCCTCGACGCCGTTTACGGAGATCTCGTCGCCCCGGTTTATGCCGTCCTGGACGTAGCGGCCGGCGGCGATGTTGCCCGAGAGAGGGACGAGGCTCGGGCCCAGGGCGAGGGCGGCGACGAGGCCCATGGTAGCGAGGATGACGGTGGCCAAAAGGATCAGGAAAGAGGTTTCCAGCCCGAGCTGGGTCGCGGCGACGAGGGCGGTCACGGAGACGACCGTGATAAAGACCACGCGCCTGAAGGCGTTCGAGCCGCGCAGGCCTGCGCTCTCGGACTCGCGGGCCACCAGCTCGGCCAACCAACCAGCGCTCATGATGCCCGCGATCAGGACAACGAGCGCCACCAAGGCCCTCCCGGCGAGGTTGATGACCTGGTCCATCGTCTGCTCCAGCGAGGAGATGCCCAGAACGCTCAAAGCGCCTGCGAGCCCGATCAAAAGGATGCCCCAGAAGATGACGAGCCCCGAAAGGCGCGAGAGGCCATGATCGTAGCCGAGCTGCCGGAGCGAGCTCGTGACCCCGGTCCGCTCGGAGAGCTCGTCGAGCCCGATGGCCGCGAGGAGCCGGGCCGACAGGCGCTGCAAAACGAGCGCCACGAGGAGCGCCACGAGCATTACGACCAGGGCGCCCAAGAGCCTGGGGACGAACTCGGTCGCCGCAGTTACGAGGTCGGTTTGTATTCTGTTCAGGGTCTCCACCGATGCCTCCTCCTTGCTTACCCGACGGACTCCGGTCGCCTGAGGCCCAAATAATAGACAAAGGCGCCGAGGTAGGCCCGCCCGACGCCGGCTAAGAAGTCCTCTGCCTGGCGGAAGAACGCCGAAACGTAGGCCCTCCTGATGGCGTAATTGACCACCGCCTCCGGCACCTCCGGTGTCTCTTCGCCCATCTGCGAGAGCAAAACGAGCATCCTCGCGTAGGACTCGGCCAGTCTACGTCCGTCGGGATCCTCGAGGATGAACCGTTCCGTCTCGCGGGCCTCCTCGCCCGAGAGCTCGTCTGCAGTGTAGGCCCCGATCCTCTCCAGCATCTCCCAACGGTTCGACCCTATCACGGCGAGCCTCCCTCCTCGGAGAGCGCCACGAGCAGCGCGGCACGGCCCCTGTTGACCCAGCCCTTCGCCGTGCCGTCGGGGACTTCGAGGATCTCGGCGATCTCCGCGTAGCTGAGGCCCTCCATATGCCTGAGGACCAGCGCCGCTCTGTGCTCCGCGCGCAAGCGTTCCAGGGCGCGAAAGAGCTCTTCGCGGCGCTCCCCGGAGAGGGTGGCAGCCTCGGGATCGTCCTCGTAGCCCGGCGGGTTCGGGAGGTAGGGAAGCTCGTCGCCCAATTCCCGCTCCTCCCTGTCCCCTACCTTTCGGCGCGTGCTCAAGCAGGTGTTCACCGTTATCTTGTAGAGCCAGGTGCTAAACGCGCTCTCACCCCTGAAGCTCTGTATGTTCCGCCAGACTCGGATCCAAACCTCCTGACTGGCGTCCTGGCAGTCTTCGGTGCCCAAAATCCTCATCGCAACCCGGTACACGAGCCCCGAGTTAGTTCGGACCAGACGTGCGAAGGCCTGTACGTCGCCCCTAGCTGCCTTCTCCGCCAGATTGTTGTCCACGGAAGTCACGTGAGAGGTGTCCCCGATCGCGCCGAAACCCTTCGCCAGTCCACGACTCCCGCTAAGATAACAGACCAAAACCCCTACGCAAAAGTTACGGTCCGCATTCTTCGTGCTCCGGCCTGTCTCCGAAATTACTGGGGAATACCATAACGGAATCCTGCCTCCGGCGGTCGAAGATGTTGATTACCAAAAGCAGCTCTTTCCATATCTTGTGGGGAGGGATAGCGACTTGTCTGGCATATCCATGCGGGGACGGGGCGAGGAAGGGGTGCTAGCCGAGCTCAGGGCTGAGCTTGACCAGTACGATCTGGGGGATCTTCGGGAGACTTTCAGTGGCGTGGTGGAACTCAGACGGCCGACGCTTGCGGACCTCTCCAGGGTTACCTTCCTCGACGTGGGGTGCACCCGGGAGCTGGCGCTTATCTCCCAGCTCTACGGTCACCACCTGACCCTGTGCAACCCCTCCTCGCAGGTGCGCGTGAGCGTGTGGGCCTGCGGGCTCGAGTCGTGGCTGACTTGCGGCACGAACGATCCGGACTACTGCCGGTCTTCCTGATCGGGTTACCAAGACCGTCTAAGAGCGTGTCCATAACTCAGAGCCGAAGCACGATGGCTGACGGCAGCGCCCCGGCTTTCCTGTCACTTCGTCACCCCTCCTGTACAAGCTCGATCCCTTCGCTTTGGAGGCTGGGAACACCGCCGTCGGCCACGTGCTCGACGTTCTCTATACCTGCCTGCTTCAAAAGCGAAGCTGCCATCGAGCTGCGGATTCCCCCGGAGCAGGCCACGGCCAGTGGCTTGTCGACGTTTCGGACCTCCTTGGGCACTTCCTCACGCAACGCCTGGTAAGGGACGTGGATAGAGCCCTCGAGGTGCCGCGCCTCCCACTCTTCGGTGCTTCGCACGTCGAGGAGGATGACCTCTTCTCGCTTCAGCCGCTCGGTGAGACCTGACACGTCCAAGGCGGGGGTTGTCTTCACCTTCAGTCCCGCGGCGCGCCAGGAGTTGATCCCGCCGGAGAGGTAGCCTCGTATGTGCCTGAAGCCTACCGCCTCCAACAAGCGGATGATCAGTTGCGCGTACTCGTGGCCCTCGGCGGTCACTATTATCTGGGTCTCGGAGTCCAACACCCAAGCGGCGCGCGTACCCACGCCCGTCTGATTCATCGTCACGTTTACCGAGCCCGGAATGTGGGCCGAGTCGAACTCCCTTTGGTCCCGCCCGTCGATCACGACTGCGCCCGCTTCAGTCAGCTCCTTCACCCGCTGGGGCAGCAGGGGCTTGAGCGGTGTGGCCTCCGTGATGAGCGGACCACGGTTGAGCTCGACAATCCGCTCGAAGTTAGGCGGTTGCGGTGTCTGCTCCGAGGTCAGCGTCCGCACGAACTCGTCCTCTTCGTCGAACCGCAGGTAGTCATTGAAGCGCCGCTCGAAGCCGATCGTGGAGTCGGGCTTGCGGCTCATGTTGGCGCCGCCGCAAAGCGAGCCGCCTATGTGTGCCGGCCTCACCTCCACGAAGTCCTTGAACTCCTTGAGCTTTCGCAGAGAGCGGAAGAGATCGCGGGCGCCCTCCTCGGCCTCGACGGCGAGGTCGGGGCGGGCCAGGTCTCCGACGAAGAGCGAATCACCGGTGAGGAGAAGCCAGGGCTCCTCACCCCTACTGGTGTCTTCGACGAGGAAGGAGAGGTGCTCGGGACGGTGGCCGGGAGTGGCGACGGCGATGATGCGCACCCCTCCCACCTCGACGACGTGGGCATCCGATAGCGGCTCGTGCTCGTACTCGACGCCAGCGTCTTCCGAGACGTAAATCGTCGCCCCGGTCGCCTCGACGAGGCGGCCGCGGCCGGACAAGATGATCGGCGTGGTTGTGTGTCTCGATGATGTGAGAGATCCCAAAGCCGTTCTCTTCGGCGAGCTGTAGGTACTCCTGTATCTCCCACTTAGGATCAATTACCGCCGCCACGCCGCCGTCGGCGACGACATAGGAGCCGCAGCCCAAATCTTCGTTGAATACTTCTCGGAAGAACATAGCGATAACTTCTCCTGTTTGTTAGGCTCACCAAACTATTAGGATAAAGAGGTCCCACATCCTGTGGGCCATGATACCGTTACACGGCTACCTTCCTCCCGGGGCCTCTCCTTCCGTGGTGGAGCGCTCTGCCTGTTCCGTAACGGAGCGTCCCTCGTCGGTCAAGAGCTGGCTCAAGAGCTGCAGCCTGTCTGCCACCGGCGACGCGGTCCCGCTCACCGCCACTGCTTGGGTCCGGTCCCCGAGTTCGGGGAGCAACCGGCCGATGGCGCCGGCGTCGAGTCGCTCGGCTGTCAAGAGCTCCTTGAGCTCCCCAAGGTTGCCGGCGATCGGCTGGAGGCCGGGGTCGCCGGAGGCTTCGAGCTTTTCCCGCCAACCCTCCACCTCCGAGACCGCCCGCTCGATCGCGAGTCTCCTGACGCCTTGGTTCAACGCTGCCGTCGTGGAGTCTATGTCTTCGCCCGTTTTCCGGTTCTCCGTCACGCTCCCACCGTCCTTTTTTACCTTACAAAAAGCCCCGGGAATGCGTCCCGGGGCCTGGACTTCTATGCGTTTGTGGCGTCCTCTAGGCCTTTACCAGCACCCTCTCTCTATCTGCGGACTTCTTCTCTTCCCTACGCCGGGCCTGCTCTTCTCTCTGCCTGCGTAGCTCCTCTTCCCGCCTTCTGCGGGCTTCTTCCTCGCGGTAGTCTCTGTAGGAGTAGCACATGGCTTCTACCTCCTTACCGGAGCTTTCATTTCGCGAACAGGCGTACCCGCGCGGCCGGGACCCTAAACATCGGTGAAGACTAGCCGACGCGCGGCCCTCCGGGGGTCTCTCCGGGCGGGGAGGTGGCGGGCGGGACGCCCCCCGCCATGTCCCCGGGCGAGATGCCCCCCACCACGTCCCCTGGCGGCATCTCCTGCGCACTGCCCTCCGGCACGGTCCCGGCGATACCCAGCAGCCCCTTCGCTCGTTCGGCCAGCTGCGCCTGCGCCACCCCCGCCTCCTTAAAGAACGCGGCGAGCCTCTCGTCGCCCGCGGCCTCGGCGTCCAGGGCGTAGGTGTTGCACGTCTCCGCCCCTTGCAGGGCGTGGTAGAGTACGCTCACCAGGTTGTAGTGCTCGTCGCGGGTGCCCGTCGTCTGCTCGCCGGGGTCCATAGAGACGCTCCCTTCTCTTCTTCCAAAGCCTACCGAGCTCGATACCCGCTCCCAGGACCCGGCAAACGGCGGCATCGACGAAAGCTTCGCCGGGTCTCACGGGCGCTATGTGGGCGGCGACCGGGGTATAAGCATCGAGGGCATTGCTCGGGTCAGCGAGCCGTCATGCGCCGGTAGAGCGAAACCGCGAGCGGTACGAAGACTAAGAGAACACCCACACACCAGGCGAGAGCTTGCCAGCCGGCAGAGCCCACGGGCTCGTCTAGAAGGAAGCCTCGCACCGCGTCGACAACTTGTGTGATCGGCTGGCGCTCGGCGAAGGCGCGGAGCCAGCCGGGCATGCTGCTGGTAGGCACGAAAGCGCTGCTTGCAAAGGTCAGCGGAAAGAGCCAGACGAAGC
>JALZFJ010000110.1 GCA_030867425.1 Actinomycetota bacterium
CAAGCCGTAGGCCCTCCTCGACCGCTTCGCCCTCAGGCGTGAGGAGACGAACGTTGCCCGCCCCGACCCGCTGTACAGCGTCGGCGAAGGCGTCCTCCCGCGAGAAGCAGTCGTGGTTGCCTGATGCAGCCCACACTGCGAGCCCGGTCTCAGCTGCCGTCCTCACCCCCGCCTCGAGCGACTCCTCGTCGCCGGAGTGCGAGAGGTCGCCCAGCAGCACCAGCCCATCGGCGCCTTCCCGAACGCACCGGCGCAGCGCCATCCGATAGGCCGTTAGAGTGTCAGCGTTCCCATACTCGACGTGGAAAGCCGGGACTCTCGTGCCGGCGGGGCCGAGGTGTGCGTCCGCCACTATGCCGAGTCTCAACTCGAACTCACCCCCCTCGCGACCTGCTACTTGCCGACCTCGGTGTGGTAACGCGCCGGGCAGCTTGCACGTTGCGGTGCCATTCTCCTCGAGAGCCCCTACAAACGCAACTTACCCTCGGGTCGCCTATACCCTTCGTACGCATGTTCTCGGAAACCGAGGGCTTCTAGTATTCCCCCACTTCATAGTCATGGCTAAAAGCCTCTGTTTGCAGAATTTCGTCTTTTGCGCTCGTTGTCCTGGTATAGGAGTCTGCTCTGTGCCGAGATCGGCGAGGGCAAGAGAACAGTTGCTTAGGGATGGGGTACTTGCCGACGAGGTTACGCTGCCTACACTAGCGTAGAGTTCCAACGTTAACTCATCCAAAGGAGTTTGCCTTGAGGTTCGGAGTATCACTACCCTCTATGAGCTCGAACCCGCACCCCGAACGGTTGATAATGGTGACACAGGAGGCCGAGACCCACCGTTTTGACTCTGTTTGGGTGCCTGACCACGTGCTCAGGGTGTTTGGCCCGATCCTCGACCCGTTTACCGCCCTCTCCTTCGTTGCAGGGACGACCCAATACGTCGGACTGGGCACAAACGTGCTTGTCCTGCCTTACCGTCACCCGCTGATCCTGGCTAACGAAGCCGCCTCGCTGGACGTGCTCTCGGGCGGGCGGTTCGTCTTGGGTGTGGGGGTGGGCTGGAACGAAGAGGAGTTCTCAGCTTTGGGGATAAGCGCACGCGAACAGGGGCGCCGCACCAACAAGGCCCTGGAAGCAATAAGGCAGCTATGGGTCGGAGGTCCAGCCACATATAAAGGCCGCTACCACTCCTTCGCGGGCGCAACACTCGGGACGTCCCCCGAAACAGAGGGCGAGCCGCCAACCAGGATTGGCGGCTACAGCGACGCCGCTCTGTGGCGAGCGCTGCGTTTCGGGGAGAAGTGGGGAGGCTTCATGGACTCCCCCGAGCAGATCCGCACGGTCCGGGAACGACTCAAGCACCTGGCGGAAGTAGCGGGGCCTATAGGCCCCCGAGAGTTAGAGATAGTGACCACCTTCCGTCTCCGGGGTCGGCGCCCGGAGACGGAAGACTCGGCAGAGCCCGTTGCCAGGGAACTGGTGCAGTTGGAAGAAGCGGGAGTTGACCTGTGCATCCTCGCCATTACGCCGACGTGGCCGGAGACGCTATGTTGGGTCGCCGAGGAGGTGGTGCCTCGTGTGAGGTGATGGTCGATAAGACCCATAGGCTCCGCTCCTCCTAACGCCCGCCTCTCGGACCGGGGATAGTTTCGTCCAGGGTAACCACCATGACAGTATCCGAATGTTATTTGGCATCCTGCCTCCGCTACCTTGGGATAAAAGAGGCCCGGCAACCGTGGACGGATCTTACAACTGCCGGTTGCGCCTATAAGGAGCTGCCGTTGGCTTTATCCTCCGGACAAAGCCCCCTAAAGAACCCCTTGCTCCGCTCGATTTCTCCAGCATAGGTACTGCAGTCCTTCTACCACAACGCTACCACAACCCGTGTCGCTCTCTGTCCCTTAAAGAGCGCCAAATCCCAGATAAAAGCGTGCCTCTGTCTCGTCTTGTCCTTCGATGTCTACCCGTGTCCGTGAGCGAGACGGACTAAGAATCAGAAGGTCGCAGGTTCGAGTCCTGCCGAGCGCGCTATCTCTTTTCTTCCATTTGCAGGGAAAACTCGGACCAGCCCTTTCTCTTCTCCGGCGTCCTGCCCGCTCCATACCACAACTGGTACCACAACGAAGCTCAGGAGGACTTCGAGAACATCCGGCCGAAGCTGCAGCTAACGGGCCTCCCCTAGAAACGCAAGTGCTTTGGCGAGTAACAGCATGATAAGGAAGAATGTGGGAAATGACTGACTAGTCCTGCGAGGGTGAGGGGAAATATACTCCCAGAAAGTAAGCGCCAGAAAGCGGGACGAATTGGAATACGCGCGACTCACCAAAATGCTCCGGATGCTCAAACTCCTGCGTCGGTTACTCGCTGAAGCCCGGAAGCGCGGAGATCTTGGGTTGGTGTTGGAGTTCTACAATCCCCCTCCTAGCGATGACTCCTTGGAGTCCTACGACGCCCTTCCTCGCTACGATGAGCCACCGCGACTAATGGTGTTCAGCGCGAAGGTAGACGTCGCGCGGGAGGTGGGCCTCGATGCTGCGGAGGCGATCGGCCTGTTGAAGGAGTTGGAAGATGACGGATATGTCTATCTAGATTATGGTCCTGGCGGGCCTTACGTTGACGCTGGCGAGGTCATGGTCAGCTTCACCGAGAAGGGCCATGCTGCGATTAAGGCACTTTCGGATCCGAACGAGGCCCTGTTAGAAAAGCTGGAGGCCATCGCGGAGGCTATTAGGGACCTCCGAAATGTAGACTTCCCCGAGAGGGAGTCAGCGATAGGCGCGGTGGAAGAACTAAAGCGGTTCGTGGGTGCACTTCCGTCTGAAAGCAGCGCGGAGTTACTCAGGAGGTTGCCCGGCGCGTTTGGTCTTGGCAGTGACTAGACTAGCTAGAGAGCTCTTCTAGCTGAGCAGGGCGTCTCGACAGAGACCAACTTGTGAAGGAGCGAACTGATATATCTGACCGAACCATCAAGCTTGTCATTGCTGGAGTGCTCCTGGTATGGCAACAGTAGCGATAGAACAGCGCCGAACAGAATAGGAAACACGTACAGGGTAAAGTCACGTTTTCGGCTTATATAGACAGAATTCTCTAACGGGATAGGACAGACAAGAACTTGCGGATTGGGATTGTGGTCCCGAGGTTGCGGGCTCGAGCCCAGTCGGTCCCCCTGTCTTGCGGGCGTGCCCCCCTATTATCCTCACTTCTGGGCTCCTTGCGCCCTTAGCGCACGGGAGGGGGCGGCAGTTATGCGGCTGTTATAATCCCGGTCAGGTTTTCGATGAGCGAGAGTGGTGGAATGGTAGACACGCTAGATTTAGGATCTAGTGCCTTCGGGCGTGCGGGTTCAAGTCCCGCCTCTCGCACAGCGGCTCGTGCAGAGGTGAGGCCTACGGAGAGTTGGAGCGTATGACGGCGAACGTTACGAAGCTCGAGGACAACAAGGTTCGCATCGACGTCGAGGTACCTCCTGAGGAGGTCAAGAAAGGCGTCGAGGCGAAGGTCCGCGAGCTTAGGCAGCAGGTCCGGGTGCCGGGCTTCAGACCCGGCAAGGCTCCGCGGCGCGTGATCGAGAACCGGGTGGGGCGTGACTACATCTACATGGAGGCGCTGCAGGACAGCCTGCCGAACTGGTACTCGGCGGCGGTCGTCGAGCAGAACCTGAGGCCGGTAGACCGGCCGGAGATCCACTTCGACGATCCTCTGGACGAGCAGGAGGGCTTCAAGTTCTCCGCGACCGTCGAGGTCAGGCCCGAAGCGAAGCTCGGAGAGTACAAGGGCCTCGAGGTCCTCAAAAGGGAGGTCGAGGTCGCGGAGGAGCAGGTGGATGCCCAGCTGGAGGAGTTCCGGGGGCAGTTCGCCACGCTCGCGGCGGTAGAGGATCGGCCTGTCAAAGAGGGCGACTTCGTCGTCATGGACTTCAAGGGCGAGAGGATGTCGGGGGGACCTCTGGAGGGCGCCGAGGCCGAGGATTACATGCTCGAAGTCGGGCGTGGCGAGCTCTTGGAGGACTTCGAGAACAACCTCATCGGGATGAGCGCGGACGGGCGCAAGCGGTTCGGAGTGACGTTCCCGGCGGATTACCAGGAGGAGTCCTTGAGGGGACAGTCGATCCTCTTCAACGTGCACGTGAAGGAGATCAAGGAGAGAGAGTTACCTCCCCTGGACGATGAGTTCGCCAAGGAGGCGAGCGAGTTCGAGACCCTCGAGGAGTTTAGGGGCGCTATGCGCGGGCAGCTCGAGGAGGAGGCGGAGCAGAGGGTCGAAGGTGAGTTCCGGGGACGGGTGCTCGACACGATCGCCAAGGAGGCCGAAGTCGAGATCCCCGAGGCCATGGTACACGAGAAGGCTCACGAGATGGTCGAGAGCTTCGAGCGGAGCATCCGGGCCCAGGGCATGGAGCCCGAGCAGTACTACCAGCTCACCGGTTCGAGCCGCGCGGAGGTCGAGGAGCGAGTGCGCCCCGACGCCGAGGACACGGTCAAGAAGGAGCTCGTCTTGGACGCGGTCGCGACCGCCGAGGGCATAGAGGCAGACGATCACGAGGTGATGCACCAGATCGAGCACTTCGCCGAGGGCTCAGAGCGCAGCCCTGAGGAGATAGCCGAGAACATGCGTAGGAATGGAACCTACCAGCTCCTGCAGGAGGAGATCGCCCGGGGGCAGGCGCTCGACTTCCTCGTCGAGAACGCTGTCCCCGTCCCGATGCCGAAGGAAGAGACCGAAGGCGGGGAGGCTGAGGAAGTGATAGACGAAGGCGCCAGGGCACCGGAGGCCGACGACGTCGAGGTGGTGGAGGTGCCGAGGGCCGAAGGGAACGGGGGAGAGAACGTGCCAGGGGCCGAAGAAACCGAGCCCGAGACGGGCGAGGCGAGAGTCGAGGCGTCGATCCAGGCCGGCGAGGGTCCAGCAGAGACAACCAGAGAAGGAAAGGAACTTTAGGAAGTGAGCTACGACATCAACAACGTCATCCCCTACGTCATAGAGCAGAGCCCGCGCGGCGAGCGGGCGATGGATATATACTCGCGGCTCCTCAAGGATCGCATCATCTTCCTGGGGACCCCGGTAGACGACCAGGTAGCAAACGCGATCATGGCGCAGCTTTTGCACCTCGAAAGCGAGGACCCTGAGCAGGACATCAACCTGTACATAAACTCCCCTGGGGGGAGCGTCTCGGCGGGCCTCGCCATCTACGACACCATACAGTTCGTCAAGCCGGACATCGTCACTACGGCCTTGGGCATGGCGGCCTCGATGGGCGCCTTCCTATTAGCGGCCGGGACGAAGGGCAAGAGGAACGCTTTGCCGAACACACGGGTGCTGTTGCACCAGCCGAGCGTCGGGGGGCTTGCGGGGCAGGCGTCGGACGTGCAGATACACGCCGAGGAGCTCATAAGGACCAAGCGCCGCCTTAACGAGATCCTGGCGGAAAACACGGGCCAGCCCTACGAGAAGATAGAGCGAGACACCGACCGCGACTACATCATGGGGCCTGACGAGGCCATCGAGTATGGAGTGATCGACAACATAGTGCGCTCGCACTAGGGGAATCGGGAGCGAAGGGGAGGCCGTAAAGGGATGAGGGACCCGTCAGATCAGCTGCAGTGCTCTTTCTGTGGTAAGAGCCAGCGCCAGGTTAGAAAGCTCATAGCCGGCCCGGGCGTCTACATCTGCGACGAGTGCATCGAGCTCTGTAACGAAATCATCGATGAAGAGTTCTCTGGTCCCGAGGTCCTGAAAGAAGACGACCTCCCCAAGCCCCGCGAGATCAACCGCATCCTAAACGAGTATGTCATCGGCCAGGACGAGGCCAAGAAGGTCCTCGCGGTCGCCGTCTACAACCACTACAAGCGTATATCCATGGGCCCCGACTCCTCGGACGGCACCGAGCTGCAGAAGTCCAATATCCTGCTCGTAGGGCCGACCGGCTCGGGTAAGACGCTGCTCGCGCAAACCCTGGCCAAGATCCTCAACGTCCCCTTCGCCATAGCGGACGCCACCGCGCTTACTGAGGCTGGCTACGTCGGCGAGGACGTCGAGAACATACTACTCAAGCTCATCCAGGCCGCCGACTTCGATGTGAAGAAGGCGGAGACGGGGATCATCTACATAGACGAGATCGACAAGATTGCACGCAAGGCCGATAACCCCTCTATAACCCGAGACGTCTCCGGCGAGGGCGTCCAGCAGGCCTTGCTCAAGATTCTCGAAGGCACGGTCGCCTCGGTGCCGCCCCAAGGGGGGCGCAAGCACCCGCACCAGGATTTCCTCCAGATAAACACGAAGAACGTACTCTTCATCTGTGGCGGGGCATTCGGGGGCCTCGAAGAGGTGATCCGGCATCGCATCGGCAAGAGGAGCATCGGCTTTTCCGGCGACGTGGACTCGCGACTAGAGGAGGAGCCGGACGAGATCCTCCAGCACGCCCAGCCCGAAGACCTCCTCAAGTACGGCCTTATCCCCGAGTTCGTGGGACGGTTGCCGGTGATCTCGACTTTAAGGAGCCTCAGCGAGAAGGACTTGGTACGCATCCTCACCGAGCCGAAGAACGCTCTCGTGAGGCAGTACCGGCAGTTCTTCCGCTACGACAAGGTGGACCTCACCTTCACCGACGAGGCGCTCCAGATGATCGCGGAGCTCGCCCTGGAGCGGGGGACCGGGGCCAGAGGCCTCCGTAGCATCCTTGAGACAGCTCTCTTGCCGACGATGTATGAGCTGCCGAGCCGGTCGGACGTGGCGAAGTGCGTCGTGGACGCCGACACGGTGCGCGAAGGAGTGCAGCCCACCCTCGTCACCGACTCGGGGCGGTCGAAGTACGCCTACGACGAAGAAGAGACTGCCTAAAGAAGGCCGTCCTTGAGCCAGGCCGAGATCCCCAAATTCTACGACCCTCACGCCGTCGAGGACCGTACCTACGAGGAGTGGGAGCGCTCGGGCGCCTTCGAGGCCGATCCGAACCCCGAGAAGGAACCTTACTGCATAGTCCTGCCCCCTCCGAACGTGACGGGCGCGCTGCACATGGGTCACGCGCTGAACGGGGCGATCCAGGACACCCTCATGCGCCGGGCGCGGATGAAGGGCTACGAGGCCCTGTGGCTCCCCGGCGTAGACCATGCCTCCATCGCGCTCCAGAACGTCGTCGAGCGCAAGATCATGCGCGAGGAGGGGAGGACCAAGTGGGACATCGGGCGCGAGAGGTTCGTCGAGCTGTGCCGGGAGTTCGCCGA
>JALZFJ010000114.1 GCA_030867425.1 Actinomycetota bacterium
GCCCAGGGCCGACCGCGAGGAGGATCAAGGCTCGACCCCCCGGAGGGACTTAGGCCGCGCCCTCGCCGTCCTCGTCGGTCTCGCCGGCAGCTCCATCCGCGACAACGCTTCCGGAGGGGGTGCCCAAACCCTGCATGGAATCTAGGTAATCGTCGCCAGCGTCGGCGGCAGCCCCGGTTCCTTCCGCATTGGCCTCCTCTGGCGGCTGCCTGAAGCCGATCTTCAGCTTGTCCGCCCTGAGCTCCTCGAAGGCTATGCTAAGGGGGTGCTGGGAGCGGGTGTGGACCTGCGGGCCCGGGATGCCCAGAGACTCGTTCAGTCCCAGCGTGGCCGCATACTCGTTGATCTCGCGCGCCCGCCGGGAGGCCACTAGGACGAGTCCGTAGCGGGAGTCCACCTTGTCCAACAGATCGTCGATCTTAAGCTCGTTCAGCATCTTCGTCTTCTCCTTCTCCTACGATGTTCCACATAACTTCGATGATATCCTCTCGGGCCCTCTCGCGGTCTTCGTTGACGACCTCGAAATCGAACTCGCCTCTCGCCGCGACCTCCGAGCGGGCGGTCGTCATGCGTGCCTCCATGGCCTCTAAGTCCTCTGTGGCCCGGCCTTTGAGCCGCTTGCGCGTCTCCTCCAGGGAGGGCGCCCGAACGAAGACCATGACCGCGTCCGGCCGCTTTTCCCGCACGATCCTCGCGCCCTGCAACTCTATCTCGAGGATTACAGAGAGCCCTTTCTCTAAAAGCTCCTCGACCTTCCCTTCGGGGGTGCCGTAGAGGTTGTCTGAATACTCGGCCCACTCGAGAAAGCGGCCTTCCTCGATCCAGCGCTCGAACTCCTCCCGGCTCAGGAAGACGTAGTCGCGCCCGTCGACCTCGCCCTTGCGGGGCTTCCTCGTGGTCGCCGAGACCGAGTAGGCGAGCTTCGGCACCGCGTCGAGGGCGGCACGGATGAGGGTAGATTTGCCGGCCCCCGAGGGACCAGAGACTACGATCAACCTGCCTCGTCGCAACCTAAGGCCCTGAGCAGTCGGTCCCGCTGGCCGTGCGTGAGGCCGACGAGCGTCTTCGACCGGCTCACCCCCGCCTCGCGCATGGTTCTCGTCACCTTTACCCGCCCCATGCCCCTCATTGCGAGGAGCATCTCCTCGACCTTGGCGCCCTTGAGCTCCTCGGATGGGTCCATGAGCAAGTCGTAGATGCGCAAGGAACCGTTCTTGAGGTCGCGCTTGGCGTCGGCCCGGGCGAACCGCACCCGGTTCGCCTCCTCTAGGGCGCTCCGCCGCTCTTCTTGGGTTCTCTCTGGCGCCCGCCTTAACATCGGCCCCGCAGTATACCATCAGCTTTCTTTGCTCGTCACGAAGCAAGGGGGGAGGCGTCGTCAGAGGCGGTTCACTAGTCTAAATCGAGCAGGTCGTGGGCGAAAGCCTCGAAGTACCTGACTATGCGCCTTACTTCTCTGCGGTCCTTGGTTCGGTGGGCAGCATCGCTCGCACGAGTGTAGGTCGCGCGTACCAAATCTCCTATCTTGTCTTCCATAACATCGACCTGCTCTGCGACTTTCTGCTCCTTCGAGCCCGAGCCACGCGTCCGCAGTATGTACCTGACACGTTGCTTGGGGGTCGGCCCAGAGGTGCTCTCATCTTGCACGTACCAGGGTTCTGTCGCTACGGCCTCCTTTGGTGCCAACGTTTCCAACAGGCCGCGTAGGACCTCCCTGATCTCGTATGCGCTGCCTGACCACGACAGGCGATCAGTGGTTTCCACATCAAGCTTTACCTGGGCGTACTTGCTCGCGAGCGGCTCAGACACGGATAGTAGAATGGTGAAAAGCGCATTCCGTAGACGTAGGGCACGCGGATGGTCCTGTCCTTGGGGATTGCTAATCTGGCAGGGCTCTCGTTAACTCCGCTGCATTGAGCCCCACCTCGTCCAGGTAGCTCGCGAACTCATCGAGTAACTCTTTGGGATCCCGGACGAAGCTCGCCGTGCCGATCTGCACCACGGTCGCACCCGCGAGCATGAACTCCGCCACGTCCACCCCGCTCACAACCCCCCCGCTCCCCGCGACGGGCACGCCTACCGCGCGAGAGACTTCGTACACCGCTCGCAAGGCCACGGGCTTTATGGCCGGGCCGGAGAGGCCGCCCCGCACCAACATTTCTTTGCGATAGGCGTCGATCGTAAGCGCGGGGATGGTGTTCATGACGGTCAGCGCGTCGGCCCCCGCCGCCTCTGCGGCTTGAGCATTCTCGACCACCCCCTCGTTGGCGAGCTTGGCGAAGATCGGCTTGCCGGGCACCGCGGCCCGACAGGCGGCTACCACCTCCTCGACGGAGGTTGGCCCCGCGCAGAAGGTCAGCCCGCCACACTCCACGTTCGGACACGAGAGGTTCAGCTCGACGGCGGCGATCCGCCCGTCTCCGGCGAGCCGCTCGCAGAGGGCGCTGAACTCGTCCACCGTATCACCGGCTACCGAGACGAAGACGGGTACGCCGAGGTCGAAGGAGTCCAGGTCCTCCAGGAATCGCTCTATCCCTGGGTTCTGGAGCCCGATGGAGTTGACCATCCCCGCCGGAGTCTCCGCGACGCGGGGTGGTGGATTGCCCGCCCTCGCCGTCGGGGTCGTGGTCTTCGGCAGTATAGCCCCGTACACTCCTTCGACCTCGCCCAGCGTCTCCTTCACCAGCGTCCCGGAAGCCGGGATCAAGGGTGTCCTCAAAGGTATCCCGCACAGCTCTACCGCGAGGTTTTCCTCCTTCACCCGCTCGCGCACTACCACGCCAGGACCTCTGCGCGAAAGACCGGCCCCTCGATGCACGACCTGACGTACCCTCCTCCCCTCACCGGGACCACGCATCCGTTGCACGAGCCGTTGCCGCACCCCATCCTCTCTTCTACTGAGAGCTGGCAATTACTATCCTCTCCGGCCGCGCGCTTGACCGCAGCGAGCATCGGGTTGGGCCCGCAGGCGTACACCGCCGCGTATTCTCCGAGGTCGGGAATCGCGTCGAGGACTGTCCCGAGAGTTCCCACCGACCCGTCAATCGTCGCCACCTTTGCACCTGGAAAGTCCTCCGCGGCTCCAGCCGTAGTGCTATCCGCGAAGCCGAGGAACACGTCGTGAATAACGCCCAGCTTGCCGAGTCGTCTGCCGAGAATCTTGAGCGGCACGATTCCTATGCCGCCGCCAAGCAAGGCGAACTTACCTACGGAGGGATCTACCCGGAAACCGCGTCCCAGAGGCGCGCTGACCTCGATCTTATCTGCTCCATCGAGGAGCATGGTGCCACGCCCGCGGACCTCAAAGAGAAGGCTCACCACCTCCCCGTCGTAGTCGTAGAAGGAGAACGGTCGGGCCAAAAGCGGGTCAAGGGTGGCCGGGTAGCCGGCCGCACGCGCCATCGCGAACTGCCCCGGCTCGATAGGACCATCCCAGCGGTAGCGGAGCAGGGTGTAGTTGCCCAACTCCCTGCGCTCCTCGACCGGTACGCCGTAGAACTTCACGTCCGCGTGGCGTAGAGGCCTTGCAGGGAGTTGACCCTTTCTATGCCCCCGCTCCGGATTCTTGACTCTATCCCCTGAACGGCGGCGGCGGCGGCGGCGAGGGTTGTGATGCAGGGAACACCGTGCATGAGGGCCTTGCGACGGATCAGGTACCCGTCCGTTCTCGCCCCCCTTCCCCAGGGCGTGTTCACGATGAGGTCCACCCCGCCGCGCTCGATGAGGCCCAAGACGTCCTCTCCGTTCTCCCCGATCTTCGGCACCACCGCGACCGAGAGCCCGTTATTCTTCAGGACCTCTGCTGTACCCTCACTCGCGGCGAGCTCGAACCCGAGATCCGCGAACGCGCGCGCGATCAGGATGACCGACCGCTTGTCCCGGTTGGCCACGGAGATGTACACCCTCCCTGAGGTCGGCAGAGTTTGTCCCGCCGCAGTGAGCGCCTTGGCAAAGGCGCCACCGAAGGACTTGTCTATCCCCATCGCCTCCCCCGTCGAGCGCATCTCCGGGCCCAAGAGCGGGTCCACCCCTGCGAAACGGTCGAACGGGAAGACCGGCGCCTTGACGCTGAAGGAAGCATTCGTGCCCGGGCTACCGACCATCCCTATTTCCCGGAGCCTCTCCCCGAGGAGCACGCGGGTCGCCACCTTGGCGAGCGGTACCCCCGTCGCCTTCGAGACGAACGGCACCGTGCGCGAGGCCCGTGGGTTGCACTCTATGACCAAGATGTCCTCGCCGCGCACGATGAACTGCACGTTCATCAACCCCACAACCCCGACGGAGAGGGCGAGGCGCCTCGTGTAGTCCTCTATCTTCCCCACGAGCGCCCGGTGGATCGTTATCGGGGGCACGACGCACGAGGAGTCCCCCGAATGGACCCCCGCTTCTTCGACGTGCTCCATGATTCCACCCACGTACACGTCTTCCCCGTCCGAGACCGCGTCCACGTCGACCTCGACGTAGTCCTCCATGAACTTGTCGATCAGGATCGGGTGCTCGAGATCCGCGGTGACGCTGGATCTGAGGTACAGCTCCAAATCTTCGTTGTCGTAGACGATCTCCATCCGCCGTCCGCCCAAGACGTACGAGGGCCGCACGACGACGGGATAGCCGAGCTCGCGGGCTACCTGTTTGGCTTCTTCGGCGCTCCTGGCGGTCCCGAAGCGGGGGTGCGGGATGCCGAGCTCGGTGAGGAGGCGCCCGAACCGGGAACGGTCCTCGGCGAGGTCTATCGCGTCCGGCGAGGTGCCGAGGATCTTGACGCCGGCCTCCTCGAGCTCACGCGCCAGCTTCAGGGGGCTCTGGCCGCCGAACTGGAGTATCACGCCGGCGGGATGCTCGCGCCTGACGACCTCGAGGACGTGCTCGGCGGTCAAGGGCTCGAAGTAAAGCCTCGTCGAGGTATCGTA
>JALZFJ010000116.1 GCA_030867425.1 Actinomycetota bacterium
CTATCCTCTCCGAAGCCCAGCCAATGGCCGCTTCGATCGGTGGCGCCTCGACCGCCCTCGCCGCCGCCTTCGTTGTTACTATCTCCGTCACCGACGCGGTGGGGAGGCTCCTCTGGCCTGCCCTCTCAGACAAGATCGGCGGACGCACCGTCTTCTTGGCTATGTTCTCCTTGCAGGCCATGGCGTTCTTGCTGATGCCCACGTTAGATGTAGGGTCGTTCGTAGTCTTCTGCGCTCTTAGCATGGTAGTGATGAGTTGCTACGGTGGCGGCTACGGAACGATCTCGGCGTTGGTCGGCACCTACTACGGCGCAAGAGGCCTCGGGGCAGTCTACGGGAGCGTGTTCACTGCCTGTGCAGTCGCAAGTTTCGATGCACCAGTCATCCTGGCGCGATCCGCGGACGTCCTCGGCTCTTACTATCCAGCCATTTACGCGACGGCGGGGTTGATGGTAGCCGGTGCCGTGATCACCTTGGTGGTCAGGCCGCCCGAATTCTCGCGAAGACCTGGGTAGTTTCGCCACGATAACAATAAAGGAGGACGACTCGTGTCCAGAAAGAAGGAGAGCGGGAGCTTCGGCGAGATGGTGCGTCGTGGTGCCGAGATGCTCGCTCGAGATCCGCGTGCACAGCGCACCGGCAAAAAAGGGGTTAGCCGGTTGTTGGAACGCCTCCGTCATCGATAAGGTTGGCAACCGGAGCTACACTATGGGCGTAAGCTCGGAACAGGAAGGCTATAGGCCATAACGGTGAGGGCCGGGACTCCTTATCAGGGGCTTGGGCCCTTTGGTTGGTACGAAAAGGGTGCTAATCGGGGACTCACCTCAGAATCACTTCGAAAGCCTCCGGATACTTTTGTCTATCTTCTTCCTCGGAGAAGAGTGCTCTCGATCCGTTCAAACTTTGCAGCTCACTTCCCAGGGTTTCTGTGTATGCTTTCTTGGTCTGCTATTTCGCCGAAGTTCAGCTTCGAGTTGCGGAACGTTGCAGTGTCAAGAGGGTGATGTCGTCTTCCTGCTCCCAGTTCGGGCCCGTGAAGGTGTAAAGCTCCTCTAAGAGAGAGTTGACCATCTCCTTGCCACTACCCGCACCGTGAACCGAGATCAGCTTCCCAAGCCGCGGAAAGCCGAACATCTCACCCCGGAGATCGTGAGCCTCGACCAGTCCGTCGCTATAGAAGAGGATGTTGTCCCCCTCATTCAGAGTGATCTCCTTCTCCTCGTAGTCCATACCGGTCATCAGGCCCAAGGGCATCCCCCTGACCCGCAGTTCGCTCACACCTTCGCTGTCGTGCCACATGTAAGGCAGGTCGTGGCCGGCGTTGGCGTATCGCAGCCAACCATTCTGAGGATCGAGGATGGCGTAGAAGCAGGTGACGAACATGTTGGTAGGCGGCATGTATGCATAGAGAACCTCGTTAGCTTCTGCCAACACCTGTTCTGGAGTATTGCCTCCTCTTTGGGCGACGGCGCGAAGCACGCTCTGGGTATTGGCCATCACCATGGCCGCTGCGATCCCCTTGCCTGAGACGTCGCCGATGACAAAGGCCACACGGCCGTCCTCCAAGCGGAGGAAGTTGAAGAAGTCGCCGCCGACCTCGCGGGCGGGCTGGTAGTAATGGGCTATCTCCCAGCCCTCCAGTTCGGGCAATTCCCTCGGGAGCAAGGCGTGCTGGATGCGCCGCGCCACGTGCAGTTCCTCCTCGACGGAATGGTAGAGGGTCTCGACCTTTCTGTTGGCTTCCTCCAGTTCCCTGCTCGCGTGCTCGGCCCTGGTGCGGCTGCGCACGAGCATCCAGGTGATCCCGAAGAGCAGCAGGCTCACGGCTACTCCATTCACGAGCACAAATATCGGCAGGTTGCTCGCGGCCTCCTCCTCGAACTCAGGCAGCGCAGCGAAGTACAGGCTCCAATCGCTTCCGGCCACCTCTATCCGGCTTTCCCTGGAGAAGAGGGTATCGTCCCCCCGCTCCCCAGCACGCAGTGTGCCGGCGCTGTCGTAGAAGAGTGGGCTCGTCGCCGCGTTCTCCCCACCCTCTTCTTTGCCGCGCCTTATGCCATCGCTGTCGTAGAGGAGTGTTCCCGATTGTGGGTCCTCGCCGTCGTAGACTTCGAAGTCTATGGCGGGGTCAAAGGATCCCCTGAAGATTTCACCGAGCAGTCCGTCCATCACGAAGGTGCCGACGACAAACCCTTGAAGCGCGTCTCGCCGCTCGGCGACTGTACCTTGCGGCTCACCCTCACCGTAGACCGGGAGGTACACGACGAAGCCCGGTCGCAAGGCGAAGGTTGCTCTCGAACCCGAGGGAGCGTCGGTCAGCACGTAAACCATCTTGGTGGCCTGCGGAGTTCCCGCGTCCCGTGCTTGGTCCATGGCCTCCCGGTGGGCGGGTTCGGCATAGAAGTCGTAGCTGAGCATATCGTTGTTGGCCTCGTCGAGGGGACCCGTATAGATTATGGGGAAATACGCGAGACGTTCCCCGCCGGGAACCAGATCAGGCTGCAAATCAGGTAGACCCTCATCTCTCGTCCTGCGGTCGAAAGCCTCCCTCTCCTCGGGCTCCACACGCTCGGCATAGCTCAGGGCCTGGAGGCCCTCAAAGTGGCTGGCCGGCTCGATGCCTTCCACGTAGCTATCCCACTCCTCGCGATCGACCGAGTCGCTGGCGTAGAAGAGCCCACGGGCGCCCAACATCGCGTCGAAGTAGGCCTCCGTGCGGCGCTCTATGGCAGCCTGAGTGGCCTGGACCGCCTCGTCGAACCGGACGCCGTTTTGGACGCGGTTCTGAGTCTCGACGTTCTGGCGCACGTAGTACCAGGCGAGGGCGGTGAGGAGAAGCGAGATCAGGAGCACCGCGTAAGCCGCGAGGCCTCGGCGCAGGTGGTGGCCGATCCTGATATCAGATTCCACTAGACTCCTACTGCTTATTCTGGGCGGCCTCAATCCAGGGCTGCCAGACGTCGGGGTTCTCTTGAGCCCACTGCTTGGCTCCCTCGGGCGGGTCGCCCACCTCGTTTATCGTGTTCTCCAGATCGTTGATGTGCTCCTCGTCGAGCATCAGCGCGTCCATGAAAGCGTAGGCCACTGGATCGTTCTCGGGCAGGTTCTTACTGACTATCGTCGATATTGTTGCCGGTTCGTTCAGCTCCCCAAAAGCGTCCTTCGGGTCCTCCAGATACCTTAGATCATACTTCTGGTTCATCCAATGCGGCGACCACGCAACCAAGGCGAATTCCTCCTGGTGGTTGTAATGGACGTCTGCTTGGAAGAGCATCCCCTCAGTGCTCGCTTGGACGAGTTTTTGCTTGAGACCGTAGGTCGGTATGACTTCCTCATAGATTCTGTCCATAATCACTGAGCCCGGCTCGATGCCGAATATCAGTTCGACCTTGGTTTCGTTGAGCTGCTCTAGACTCGTGGCGTCCATATAAGTCGGGACTGCTATACCCTGTTCGGTCTCGCCTTGATAAGAGAAGCTAAGGTGCTCGACGTCGTCCTCGACGCTGCTGAGCAGGTCCTGCTGGTTCGGCAGCCACACGTCCTGGAATGCGTCTAAGTCCCCCT
>JALZFJ010000157.1 GCA_030867425.1 Actinomycetota bacterium
GTCCCGGTCTAGCCCTCATCAAGGGACTCGGGGAGCGCTTCTGAGGGAGAAGATCGTAGCCCACGCTTCCGCGAACGGCCTCGTCGTCGCTGACGAGTCGAAGCTGGTCGGATCCCTTGGTCAAGGATATTTGCCGGTGGAGATCGAATCCTTCAGCTGGGAAACAAACCTAAGGGCCCTGGCCCCTTTGGGTTGCGGGTTCGAATTGAGGATGGACGATAAGATTTCAGTCACTCTTTCGTCACCGACGGGGGCCACTACACGGCCGACTGCCTCTTTCCTTCCATCCCGGAGCCGGCTGTGCTCGGAGGCGAGATAAAGCGCATTTCCGGGGCCCTGGAATGCGGCCTCTTCGTCGGCCTCGCCCGGGCGGCGGTCGTGGCTTACCCGAGCGGAACGGAGGCTATTGGGACTTAGCCAAAGGTCGCGCCGAAGCCCGCGCGGGCGCCGCGGGCGGTGCGCTCCTTCTCGATGACGAGCTTGTAGATAGAGTCATACTCGACGTAGACGGTCGCCCTGCCGTCTTCCATCTTTACTTCCAGGTAGTCTTCCTCGACGGATATTTCCGCCTTAGGCTCAACGGTAAAGGTGTCCCTCCTGTCCCAGACTATGAGGTTCGCTTCCTCCTCGCTGGCCTCTTCCACTATCCTCTTTACGGTCTCTCGATCCACGTCTCTCCTTTTGCGATGAACTTTCTCAGGCCTATTCTACTTTAGATGGCGGAGGGGTAGGAGTCCTGCGGCGCCGGGCGCGCTTTGCGCCACATAGGGTAAACTCTCTGCCGTGGCCGCCTCAAAAACAGCCGGGGAGATACTCGAGGCTGTCGTCGAGGACGGTCAAGCGGAATTGGATCGGGCCAGCGCGGGGCTCGCGTTGAGCGGGATGGCCGCCGGGCTCAACGTCTCCTTCGGGGCCATAGCCTTCGGGGTGGTGGCGTCGTTGGCCGGAGGCATAGGACTGGCGGCGATGCTGTTCTATCCCGTGGGATTCCTCATCGTCATACTGGGTCGTGCCCAGCTCTTCACCGAGAACACTGTCACCCCGGTAACCGTGGTGCTCACGAAGTTGAGCAGCCTGCCCAATATGCTCCGGATGTGGGTGGTGGTCTTCGTCTCCAACGTCCTCGGCACGGTGATCCTCGCCGCCGCATTGGTCTACGGGGACGCGCTGTCGCCCTCGGCGCTCGGGATACTCGTCGACGAGGCCGTCCGCAAGGTGGATCACGGATTCTGGGTAGCGGCCGTGAAGGGCGTCTTCGGGGGCTGGGTCGTGGCGCTCATAGCCTGGCTGGTGGCTGCCTCTAAGGACACCATAACTCAGGCGCTCTTTATCTTCGTGCTCGCTTCCCTTATCCCGGCCGTGGACCTCACGCACTGCATAGCTGGTTCTTCGGAGATACTGGTAGGCGTCTTCACCGGCGAGGTCTCCCCTTCCGGGTACCTGGGCCTTTTCCTGCTCCCGGTCACCCTGGGGAACATCGTCGGAGGGGTCTTCCTGGTTACGCTGCTCAACTACGGCCAGGTAGCAGGGTCCAAGCCCGGGGCCAAGACCTCCCTGTCCGGGTACACTGCGGAAGGCGGTCAACGGGAAGACACCTAACGCCGCGCGTCGTCCCTCCGATTGTCGCTCCGCAAACCTCGGTCTAAAATATCGCGGTTCTGGTGGTCTAAAACTGATAAGGAACCTCTTTGAAGAACCTCGTATCCAGGATCCGGGACGCGGACCGGGCGTTGTTCCGGGTGATTTTTCGCGCGAAGTGGGCGACGCTGACGCCGATCATGCGAGCCTTCACCGTCGCCGGGAGATCGGGGGCCTTGTGGGGCGTGATCGCCGCTTTGGCGTTCCCCGCCAGCGGCTTCGAACCCTACAACCTCCTCGTGCCGTGGGCGGCGGTCGCGATCTCCTGGACCGTCGCCGAGGGCGCGAAGTACCTCTTCAACCGCGCCCGCCCCTTCATCTCCGACACCGAGATAGCCCCTCTCATAAAGACGCCCTCTTCGAGCTCCTTCCCCTCCGGCCACTCGGCGACCGCCGCAGCTGGCGCCATCACCCTCTCTGCCGTCTACCC
>JALZFJ010000356.1 GCA_030867425.1 Actinomycetota bacterium
ATCGCCGCGGGCACCAGATAGTAAGCCCAGTCTCCTAGAAGATTAGCCTTCTCGGCATATAGGTGAATAAGGGCAAGAAGAAGGGCTTGAGCCCCGATAAACGTCAGCATTGTGGACGCTAAACACCACACTTGGAGACAGAATGTAGAAGGGACCAAGCCCGGGAGTAGTGGGCGGTGGTACGTGTGCTGTTGTCCGGCCTCTAGCGGCCACGCAGGGCGTCGAGAACGTCCTTGGGTCCCCGGTACTCCCCTTCCGGGAGCCGCTTGCGTACCTGGCTCACGACCGCCCCCGGCACCCCGTTCGCTTCCAGCCTGCTAACGAGCTCTTCCTTGCGTATCGGGAACTCGATGCCCTTCAGATAGCGCTCCACGTACTGCCCCACGTTGGTGGGGAGGTTCTTCCTTAAAAAGTCCATAGTTTCGGTCTCGCCTCCTCTACGCGCTCCGTCCCTGCGCACTCAATGATACAACAGGCGCACTCGGGGTCTGATTATCGACCGCGCCGCCGGTTTTAGCGTACAGCGTGGAGGCATAGAAGTTAGGGTATACAGTTATCCTGGGTACCAGTTATCCTGGGTACGCATGAAGACCTGATCACATCAGGAGGTAAAAGCTATGGGTGAGTTCGTGACCGTGGCCAGAGCGGAGGATCTGAAAGAAGGCGAAATACGGGCCTTCGACGTGCAGGGTATCAAGATCGCCGTGGCGAACGTCGCCGGGGAGTTTCGAGCGTTCGGCGATACGTGCACGCACAGGGAGTGCTCACTGGCTGAAGGAGACCTGGAAGGGACTATCGTGACCTGCCCCTGCCATGGTTCCCAGTTCGATGTAATTAGCGGAGCGGTACTTCGGGGACCTGCTCGAGTTCCGGTCGGTTCGTTCGAGGTGCGGACTGCAGGTGAAAACTTAGAAATCAAAAGCTGATACTTCCTAAAGCTTAACTCTCCGCTGGAGGCAACGGGGCAGCCCACTACACGCTCTCTGTAGGCGCAAGCACTTCAACAGGTGCGCTAGAAGAGCCCAGGTAGCATTATGCTTGGTGCTCCGTTGGAGAAGAGCGAGTTGGCAAGGAGGCACTTCTCTATGTCGGCGGAACAAAATAAGGCATTGGTTCGTCGTTTCTTCGAGGCACAGGAAGACGTGGGCAGGGGCAAGGCTGAACTAGAGGCGTTGGACGAGATACTGGCTCCCGACTTCATAAGCCACACTAAAATATTTCCCGGCCAGCAGCCCGGCCGCGAAGGCTATAAGCAGGCAGTCGCCGAAATTTTTGCCACTTTTTCCAATTGCAGGTTCTTCATCGAGGAGCAGGTAGCCGAAGCAGACAAGGTGGTGACGCGGTTCACCGTGCGCCAGACCCACGATCGAAGAGAGTATCTGGGCGTCGCCCCTACCGGTAGGGAGGTATACACCAGAGCTATCGAGATCCACCGCGTAGAGGGGGGCAAGATAGTCGAGCAGCGGGGCTTGGGAACTACCGGCCTAAAAATGAGGGGGCAGCGCCTTGAGCAAGAGATACGTGAGCGCGAGCGCATCGAGCAGGAGCTTGAGGTGGGGCGGCGCATCCAGCAAGCCTCTCTCCCCAAAGAGGTGCCCAAAATGGAGGGCTGGGAGATCTCTCCCCACTACCATCCCGCCCGAGAGGTAGGAGGTGACTTCTACGACTTCCACCTCCTTTCGGAGGGTCGACTGGGAGTAGTCGTGGGGGACGCAACAGGCAAGGGCGTGCCTGCAGCGCTGGTTATGGCCACCACCTGCGGCATGTTGCAGCTCGCCGCTCAAGCCGTAGGCTCCTCCTCCTCGCCAGGGGAGGTACTAGCCCAGGTCAATGAGACATTGTTTGCTCGCATCCCTGCCAACATGTTCGTCACCTGCTTCTACGCCATCCTCGACCCACATAGCGGCAGCTTGAGATATGCCAACGCAGGCCACGACCTGCCCTATCTTTGGCGTGGCGGCGATGCTGACGAACTGCGGGCTACAGGGATGCCTTTGGGCCTGATGCCTAAGATGGGCTACGAGCAGAAGGAGATAGCGCTCGATGCTGGCGAGGGCGTCTGCTTCTACAGCGATGGTCTTATAGAAGCCCACAACCCTAAGGGTGAAATGTTCGGCTTCCCTAGGCTTGGGGCGCTCGTTGCCGAGCACGGCAAGGAACGGACTCTGGGGGACTTGCTCTTAGAGGAGCTGTACTCCTTCGTTGGGGAGGGGTGGGAACAGGAGGACGACATCACCCTCCTTACGCTCCAACGTTCAGCTGCGCGTAGCTAAATTTTCGAGAAGACTAACCTTGTCTGCAATCCAGTGAACAAAGGGGCTACCCTCTGGGCGAGAGCGACACCAACACCGCCGGCGCCTCCCCGCGCTTGCAGGATGGCTTCTATGCCCGCTGCTCTTGCTCCTGTGCCTGCTGCTCCACCTCCTGCTGCCGTCCCAGCTGCGGCCGCTCCTCCGGGAACTGGACGTCGTTGACCGTAATGTTCACCTCCGTGACTCCTAAGCCGGTCAGGTTCTCGACCCGGTTTATGACGTTGCGGCGCACGGCCTCGGTGACCTGCGGGATCGATACACCGTATTCGATGGCCATCGTCAGGTCGACGGCCGCCTCTTCCTCGCCGACCTCCACCGAGACACCGCGGGCGGGACTCCCGTCGCCGCTCGAGCTGCCTGACACAGCGTCGCTCACGCTGCCGAGGAAGCCCGTGACCGCCGCGGCGGCACCGCCGCCCATCTGAACCTTCTCGACCTCCTGAGCGGCGATCCCGGCGATCTTCTGGACCACGGTGTCGCTTATGTTGGTGCTGCCGCGGTCGCTCTGGAGCGGGCTCTGCCCCTGCCCATCCCGGCTGCTTCTCTGCTCGGACATGCTTTCCTTCCCCTTTCGTTCTACGTTCCTAGTATATTAATACGCAGCCGTTCGCCTCATTAAACATTTCTGATTTCTGTAAGGACAAGAAGAAGTGCTTTTAGCCCTGATAAGGGACCCAACCCAGTTGGCGAGGTACGGGAACAACCTGGTGTCAACAAGGCCCGGCAGCCAATACCACAAGTACCGAGTAGGGCGGCTACGGTTATCCTGGATGGCCCTGCGGCGGTCCGTAGCTCTCCCCGGCCTACCCTCCGGGCTAGAGCCTCATGGGTCACTCAGCTCTTAGCCCCGGAGCCAGTAAAGCACCCAGCGCAGCGGGGCCGCCGGGTGGTCGTAGGGCAGCGCCCCCATGCCCGCCTGCGTCTCGGCGACGGGAATGCCCGTGGCTTTCGCGAAACCTCGCAGGGCCTCGGCGGCCTCGCTGGTGAGTGAGAGCTTCACGGAAGGTCAGCGATGTACCTAGATCAGCGTCGTGTCTATGTAGCACCATCTCCAGTCTTCCCCCGGCTCGAACGACTTGACTATCGGGTGCCCGCTTGCGTGGAAGTGCTTGGTGGCATGTCGGTTGTGGCTTGCATCGCAGCAGCCTACGTGCCCGCAGCTGAGACACTCCCTGAGGTGAACCCAAGTGTCGCCGGTCCGCAGGCATTCCTCGCAGCCCTGGGCTGAAGGTCTCACGTCCCGGATCTGGTCGAGATGAGTGCACTGCTTCTGCATTGGTTCTCCTTTCAGTCGGTTACACGGTTACGCGGAGGACAGGCAAGGGAGCGGTGGGGAAGAGTGTGGCGTGAAAGGTCAGGAGCGACCCAGCGTTGCGTACCCGGTGTGACACGGAGTTGTCGCAACAACCCACGTGCCCGCAGGTCAAGCACTCACGCAGGTGTACCCAAGTGCCTCCCATCTCAAGGCACTCCTCGCAGCCTTGGGCTGAAGGTCTCACGTCGTTTATCTGGTCCAGGTGCGTACATCGTTGCACGATCTCCTCCTTGCTATTCTATGCGGGTGCGGTCTCGCCCCGGTCAGCTTGCGCCTCCTCGGCATCCCATTTCGGCTTCTTACCCTTGATCAGGCGTGCGGCGCTGATCGCGCTGACCAGCGCCACCGCCGTGGCCACCAGCATAACGACCCGGTAGCCCGAGACGAACGCCTCGTCGATGACCCGTTCCACCTGCATGTTCAGCGTGGGATCGAGGTTCTCGGGAGCTTCCGCATCCCCCAACTTTACCTTCTCCTCCTGCAGCTGTGCTGCCCTAGATGCAAGCTTCTAGCAAAAATAGTCCATATGAGTCATGCCTCGAGCTCCGAAGGCTGCCATCATATCGGTGACTACGTTGATTCGCTGGGGGAAGGAGAACCGCCATGACCACACCCAACGTTGGCACAGCCGATATCGGGTCTCTGCGTCAGGCCGCTGAGCAGCACCGTCTGGAACCTCTGTCTTTGCTGGACGGTAAGATCATACGAAAGGAGAGTGTACAAACCCGGGACGAGTAGTAGTAGGAATTGTCCTGTGTAGAGTTAGGATCAAGGCATTTAGAGCATTTGCCACATTTCTGAGCGAGGTGCTGAGATGAACTGCCCCAGTTGCCAGAACGTCAATCCTAGGGGCGCCAGATTCTGCCTGAATTGCGGTGCCTCTCTCGAAGCTCCACGGCCAGTAGAGGGTGAACGCAAATTCGTGACGGTACTGTTTGCGGATGTGGTCGACTCAACCGCCATGGGCGAGCAGCTTGACCCTGAACAGGTCGCAGAGATCATGGACGGCGCCTTCGCCTTTCTCAATGCGGCGGTAGCCAAGTACGGAGGGACGGTCGCAAGGTTGCTGGGCGATGCAGTACTTGCGTTCTTCGGCGCGCCGGTTGCCCACGAGGACGACGCCGAACGAGCGGTGCGAGCAGGATTGGATATTCAGG
>JALZFJ010000198.1 GCA_030867425.1 Actinomycetota bacterium
AAGGACAGAGAGCGTGACGAGCGGCCTCGTCACCGCTCTTGCGCTCGGAGGAAGGCCTGGCGGCCGCGCTTGAAAAGCTCCTTGGAACTCACGGCCTCAGCCCCCAAGGCTAGCGCCTTTTCCCGCGTCTCGGGCCTAAGGTCGTAGTGTGGCAGCCGCCCATGCTCCTGAAACCGCTCTCGACAGATCCCCAGGCGGCCGGCGAAGTTGTGCAGTTCCTGCAAGGAGGAGTCGGTAACCATATGGCACCAGTACCCTGAGGGGTACTTCCTTAGCAGATCGACCAGAATCACGGCCGCGTCATCCGCCCGGCCGCCTTTGTCAGGGGCAACGGCGAGCGAGAACACTGAACGCGATACACAATCCTCCTACTCCCTTCCAACCCTGCCAAAACGACGAGCGTGATTGTAAACGAGCTGAATCTCGTGTAAAAGTTATCGGTCACATATCGTAAGTATTACGCTGAAAGCCTCGTCGTTTTGGTTAAGAAACACAGGCCACGAGAGGAACATTAGGTAAGGCTCATGATCCTAGATAGATGAGACGCCTGCATAGTAACTCATCTTTTAGGCTAGCCGTTGGTAGCACCTAATCTCTAAAGGACCTGACAGTGACATCCGCCTTCTAGTCAAGGTCTTTGTAGTAGGGCGCTGCAGCAAGGATCTTTTTTGTGCAGCAACTTGCGCGTATGCGCTGGCGAAGAGAGAATCAGAGATGTGAAAAGAGAGCCGGTCGATAGCATCGATCGCCTGTCGGTTCGACAACGTCCATCAGGCCCGCCGATCATGTACCAGTCTTGGGGCAAGCTTCTGTTCCTGCACTGGCCCCTTCCGGCAGAGTCGTTGCGTCCTTTGATACCGAATCCTCTGGCCATCGATACCTTCAAAGGTGATGCCTGGATCGGCATCACCCCTTTCACCATGTGGGGCATAAGACCGGCATTTCTGCCACCAATCCCCTTTTTGAGCGAGTCCCATGAGCTGAACGTGCGAACTTACGTTCATTTGGACGGGGTCCCCGGCATATGGTTCTTCTCTTTGGATGCCTCTAACCCGGTCGCTACCCTAGGGGCACGACTAACCTTCTATCTACCGTACTTCAATGCCCGCATGAGCCTCGAGCGCAGAGATAAGACTATCTACTTTGCTTCGAAGCGCATTCACCGCGGTGCTGTACCCGCCGATTTCGAAGCCGTCTGGACTGTCGGCGATAGGTTACCGCAGTCCGAGCCAGGGTCTCTGACTTTCTTCCTCACGGAGCGTTACTGCCTTTATTCTGCTCGCGGAGACGCCCTCTACCGGGCTCGAATCTTCCATCGACCTTGGCTTCTGCACGAAGCACGCTTGCTGTCGTATAACTCGACCATGCTCCAATCGCAGGGACTTCCTTCACCAGGAGGAGGTAATTCGTTGCTACACCAACAGGGGGAACCTTTGAAGGTGGGAGTCTGGCCTCGAGTCAGGATTTGGTAATACCCTTCGTGTGGCTAGGCCGTACGTCGCTTCCCACATGTCGGGCTTCGAGCTAGCGAAGCACCATGCGTCTGCTTGCTGTGCTTCGGTAACAATGCCACAACATCTAGTGAGTCTCGAAATCCGCTCTACGCTTGCGCGAGGGATGTCCTAGGCTAGAAGCGAAAGCAACTTAATATCGGATACTCGTTCATCGGTTCTGTGTGACCTTAACGAAGACGGGCAGAGCTAGAACTGTATGCTCGGGCTTACAAACACAAAGGAGCGTCAATGACGACCGTAGAGGGAACCTCCAACGAGATAGAGCGACTCGAAGCGCAGCACGAAGAGGCGCTCGTACAGCTTGAAGACGTCGAGCGCAAGCTTGAGGAGCTGAACGAGCGCCGCATCGAGTTGGCGCCGGCGGCATTCACGGGTGACGAGGTGGCTGACAGGAACCTCATGGTTCTGGAAGGCGAGGCGAGCAACCTGTTCCGCGGGGCTCGACTCGCCCGCAATGCGGCAAAGGAGTTCGAGCACCGCCTCGAGGCAGCTAGAAAGCGGCTAGCTGAGGAGCGACGACGGCTCGCTCGCGAGCGGTTCGAGGAGTTAGCAGTGGAGCGGTACGAGTTGGGCGTTGAAGCCGAAAAAGCAGTGAGCATGCTACTCGAGGTGCTCGAGCGCTACGAACCTATCCACTCGGAGCAGGTTGCTTGTGCACGGGGCTTTGGGGACGATAGCCTCACCAAGAATCCGCCACGCGAGCTTATACGAGCTTGGCTCGCAAGTCGGCTCAGCGGGTACCTGGGCGTAAGCTCGATAAAGCACCTAGACAGTCCCCTTCCCGAAGTGGACAGCCTCGCAGCGAAGCCCAAAGACCAGGGGTAAGCGATTGTAGAGTCCGATAGTGGAGACCAAGGATACTTGGGACCTCATGAGGCCTCGACACACCCCTGACCGGACCGCCATAGAGCGCCCATTCCTCTACTGACCCCGAGCCACGATGCTCTACCGGCAAATCGATGCGCTCTGCTATCACTCCTCCATTCGACCCAGAGGGACTCCGCAGTGGGTTGCGGTAAGTTGGCCCCAGCTTGGCGCCGAGGGCCTCATACTTCAGTGGTATCAAAACCCCCTACCGCCCAACGGGGCATTTCTTTACTCCAATTATTTGGCTTAGGTAAGCTGATCGTGAAGGGCCGACGAGCGTATTCGAACCGCTGACCTGTTCATTACGAGTGCGCCGTCCGACGTTACAGAAGGTTGTACAGGTTCTCGAATTCCGCATATTTGAGGCTATTTCTCTTCCCTGGTTTTATGGGCATTGCAGGGCGTTGCGCTCCGGCTAGGGTCAAATTAGGGTCAGAGGTGCTGACGTTCAGGCGCCTACGCTGGCGCTCCCGGTACACCTGCAAGGATGCACGGCTAGAGCACGGGCTCTGCTTCTTGCCCGGAGGAGAGGGGTGATACAGGTGCTCTCTATTGAGCGGCCCGGCTCGAGAGTATTCCTGGCGACCTGAAGCCCGGAGCGGGTACTGGTCGAGGTCCTGAACGGGGTGCTTGTCTACACCCCGTCTCCCCTGTGTAACTCTTCCTGTCGTTAGTGGTTGAAGGGCCCGGGAAGGAGTTCGTATCTTGCTTGCCTCGACTTACTCCGCCAGCGCACTAAAGGTCTCCTAGATAGGGACAGAGGTGTCTATCCGATGCACGTAGTACAGGTCGAGTGGTCGCTTATGCAACGCCTCCATTCGAGGAAGTCTGCGGCGGAACGAGCGGGATCCTAAGCCGCGCGCCATGCTCACCCCCGCAGTGGAGCGCGCAAAAGCCTTGCGGACCGTGCTCGTAAGCCGCGGGGAACTGGCCGAAGAAGGGGTTCCGGGTCGAGAACCAACGGCCCTGCACGTCGAGCCGCACCTGCTCCCCCTCGCGAAAGAAGGTCGCCGAAGGCAACAGGGCAATGTCCACGGGCACGATCTCACCAGGCTTCAACGGCTGGAACTCGTCGAAGGTGTGCACCGGCTGCCAAGGAGTCGACAGGTTGGGATCTGGCTTGCGCAGGGATGCCTTCAGCCAGCCCGTGGTGACCCGGTCGAAGCCATATCCGTACGAGCCCTCAAAGGGGACCACGCGTCCGGCGCGCAGCTTCTGGACGCCGACGAACAAGTACACGTCCTCGGCTCCCCGCAGCTCAACGAACAACCGCAGCGCCATCGGGCCAATGATCTTCATATCCTCCGGGACCTCCCAGATGAAGCTGACACGATCCGAGCTCATGTCGAAGCCCATCACGCCGGCCTCGGTTGCTGGCGTGTCGCCGAGACGCCCGTCCGCGTGCAGGTACAGGTTCGTCCAGCGCGTCTGCGGCAGCGGCCATGCTTCTTCGGGCCACACCGCGTGGATCGTATCGCGGTCCTCGCGGACCTCCAAGCGCACGGGGGGCACTTCAAGCATGCCGTTCTCCTCGCCTTTGAGGAAGTGGTCGAGAAACCTCCGCTGGAAGCTGATGGCCTCCTCGGAGTAATACTCGGCCCATTTGCCGCCGCGGTGGGTGTAGAGCCAGCGGTGTGGCGAGCTGACGCGCTCGAAGGCGCGAAAGGAGCCGTGGGTGTGGAGCTCCTGGTCCGAGAAGCTGCCGCAGACTAGGAGGGGAAGCTCGATCCGTTCGAGCTCGGGCGTCCTGGCGGCCCACCACCGGTCGCGCAGGGGACGGGCAATCTGCTCTTCTCTTATGTCTTCGCTGGGCCGCCCCCCTCGCTTGATGCCGACGCTCCATACGCGTATGAACCCGTCCTCACGGATGCCGCCGGGGCGTGCGAAGTCCCGATAAATGTCGCTAAGTCCCTCCCAGGGGCAGATGGCCGCGAGGTGGGGCGGGCGCAGGGCGGCCACCTTGTACTGGCTGATGGCGAGGTAGGAGACCCCGTTCATCCCCACCTTGCCGTTGGACCAAGGCTGGGTTCCGGCCCACTCGATCAGATCGTAGATATCTCGGGATTCGGCGTCGGTAAGCAGGTTCCCGCGTCCCTCGGAGGTCCCAAAGCCGCGCAGGTCGCAGTTGACCACCACGTAGCCGCGCGGTACCCAGTATGCGGGGTCGGGTGCCTCCCAGGACGTCCACGCCGACCAGGTAACCGACTTCGGTTGACGTAGCATGCGGTACTGGGGCGGGGGCCGGTAGCCGAAAGGGCCGCGCTTGGGTAGCCTGTCCTTACCATAAGGATGAGCGCACATGATGACGGGGTAGCGTCCCTCGCTTTCGGGGCGAAAGACGTTGACACGCAGTATCGTACCGTCGCGGACGGCCACCTCGACATTCTTCTCGAAGCGGATACCTGGAGGCGGGGGCGTGATCTCGACTGGGGGCGAGACGATGCCGCGCAGGCGCCCGATCGCGTAGCGCCAGTCGGGTCTTTCGCCCGCCATCACCAAGCCCCCTCCACGGCGGCCGGTGATCCGCCGCCAGAGTAGTAAGGCCAGCGTCAGCACAGCCAACCACCTCACCGTTCGTCTCATGTGGGACACTCCTCCTTCCCGAGCCGCTTTTCCCCGAGGGGTCGTACGAACCATGAGCATGGTGCCACCCGGCGTAGCCCGGTGCATTTCCTGGACCTCTCGTAGCCCCCAGAACAGCCACCACCTATCTACCATAGGCCCGCGAACAAGTCCCGAAAGGCGCTGGCCCCTAGAAGCATGCGCAGGTCGTGGAAGGAGCGTGAGGGTGGCTGGCACGCTTCAAGGCGTTTTTGAGGCTTCTATTGGTTCCTCGATATTTTCTAGTCCACCGTCGCCTCTAGTACGCCCCACTTGCTCGAGGCGCACTTCTGGTGCACCGTCGTCGGTCAGCAAGGCACGGAAGCCGAGCTCGGGCGGTCTCAGTCCAGGTAGCCCTTGTAGAAGCTCTCCGGCCCTTCAACTAGTACCTCTATGGTCTCCTCGACTTGTCGCCCGTACGCTTCGCTAGATCATGGCTCCCCTGTGAGCACACCGCCTTACCGCTTCACAAAAGTCTTTACCTCCGCGTAGCGATGCCCTCTTCTCGCTTGCGTACTAATCGCACAAGTCGGCAATCCCTAATAAACGCGGCGTGAAAGCCGCTTTTCGGGGGGCTCGATCGGGACCACGGCGGTCGTCTCGACCTCGACTCTTGCCTCAGGCTCGATCAGCGCCGCAACCTCCACCATGCTCATAGCCGGAAAGTGCCGCCCCATCAGTTCGCGGTAGGCCCGGCCCATGTCCTCCTGATTGGAGAGGTACTCCTCGCGGTCGCAGATATACCAGGTCATGCGCGCGACGTGCTCGGGGCCCGCACCGGCCTCGGACAACACCGCTAGGGTATTCTCCAGGCAGCGGCGCACCTGACCGACGAAGTCCTGCGTCCGGAAGGTACCAGTCTCGTCCCAACCGACCTGACCGGCGACGAACACCAGCCTCCCCTGCGCGAGGACGCCGTTGGCGTACCCCTTTGGCTCCGCCCAACCTGGCGGCTGCAGCATCTGCATCTCTCTCCCTCCATCATCGGCGCATAAGCAGGACGTCTGGGCGCTAACCCGCCCGGCGCAGTTCGAACCCGACCATCAGGGAGCGGATCTGTTCCGGTATCGGTCGAACACGGCCGGTCTCCAGGTCGATGCACGCCAGTACCAACCGGGCCTTCATGCGTTCCTCGCCGACGCGGTCGTTCGCGACCACCTCCAGGGTAAAGCTGCCCTCACCCATCCGCTCGACGCCGAGCTCGAAGACCAGGCGATCGCCGAGACGGCTCGGCCGCACGAACTCGCATTCGATGCTCACCGTCGGCACCCCGGTCCCGAACTCGCCGTGCAGAGTCTCGAAGTCGCAGCCGAGCGGCCCGGCGAACCAGTCCTCGACCAGCGCGTTGATCATCTCGAAGTAGCGCGGGTAGAACACGATGCCGGCCGGGTCGGTGTGTGCCCACCTCACGAGGACTTCCTCCTCAAACCGGTCCATCGCACCCCCTGACCGGTCTTTCGCTTCCGAGGTGCTTCAAGAAAGGTCCCTTTGCGCCTCGGCCTGTTCCAGTTCTCTCTCGCGCAATCTGAATCGTTGCACCTTGCCGGTCTGCGTCTTCGGCAGCTCGTCGATAAACTCGACGGCACGCGGGTACTTGTAGGGAGCGATGCGACCCTTAGCGAAGTCCTGCAGTTCCTCCACGAGCTCCTCACCTCCCTCAACCCCCTCGCGGAGAACGACGAACGCCTTGGCCACGTTGCCGCGCTCCTCGTCGGGCGAGGCGACCACGGCGCACTCGCCGACGGCATCGTGCTCCATTAGCGCGGCCTCGACCTCGGGCCCGGAGATGTTGTAGCCGGCGGAGACGATCATGTCATCGGTGCGCGCCTGGAACCAGTAGTACCCGTCCTCGTCTACCTTGTAGGAGTCGCCGGTTACGTTCCAGCCGTCGACGACGTACTCGGCCTGCCGCGGATCCGCGAGGTAGCGGCAGCCGGTCGGTCCCTTCACCGCCAGGCGGCCGATCTCGCCGGCCGGTAGCGGCCTCATGTCCTCGTCGGCGATCATCGCCTGGTAACCCGGGACCGGCTTGCCGGTCGAGCCGGGGCGAATGTCATCGTCGACGGCCGAGATAAAGATGTGCAGCATCTCGGTGGAACCGATGCCGTCGATGATCCGGAACCCGGTGTGCTCGAACCAGGCGTCGGATGTCGCGCTCGGCAGGTTCTCGCCAGCCGAGACGCACTTTTTGAGTGATGAGAGGTCGTCGACTCCGTCCACGCTGTTCAGCAGCGCGCGGTAGGCAATCGGCGCGGTGAACACCGTAGTTGCCCGGTACGTCTTTAGCACCTCTAGGAGCGCCTCCGGACCTGGCTCTTCGATAGGTACGGTAGAAGCGCCGAAGCGCATCGGGAACAGAATTAACCCGCCCAGGCCGAAGGTGAAGGCGAGCGGCGCCGTACAGGTAAAGATCTCGCCGGGTTGCGGATCTAGCAGATACCGCGCGAACGTGTCGCACACGGCGAGGATGTCGCGATGGAAGTGCATGCATCCTTTTGGTTCGCCGGTTGTGCCCGAGGTGGGGGCAATGAGCGCTACGTCCTCTGCCGCGGTCTCGACCGTCTCGAACTCAGGCGGCTTGGCCTCCATCTGCTCTTTGAGCTCGCCCCCGGGTCCAAAGGTCATGACGTTTGAGAGGACCGGTGCATCTTGACGGGCGGTCTCCAACTCCTCAACCAACCGCGCGTCGGTCAGCGCGTGGCTGATCTGGGCCTTCTCGATGATGGTGGCGAGCTCACCGGCGCGGAGCAGCGGCATGGTGGCGACGACTATGCCACCGGCCTTGAGCACGCCGAACCAGCTGGCGATCAACATCGGTGTGTTGGGCGCACGCAAGAGCACCCGATTGCCAGATACCAGCCCCATATCCTCGGTCAGCACCCGTGCGATCCGGTTGGCTTTCTCCAGGAGGTCCTGGTAGCTCCACACCCCGTGTTCGCCGTGGACACAGGGGCTATTTGCCGACTCGCCCTTAGTCATGTCGTCGAGCAGTGCCTTCGCGGCGTTAAGGCGCTCAGGATACCGTAACTCCGGTAGATCGAAGACCAGCTCCGGCCACTCCTCGCGCGACGGTAGGTTATCGTTGGCGAAGGTGTCGACGTACCCGCTGTAACTTGCCATTTCTTTCCTTTCCCCTTGGGTTCCTTTTCTCAAGCCTCCCGGACCGTGGTGGCTCCACTCGTTGTCTTCGCGCCGTCTTCCGCGTGCGCAGCCAGGGCTTGGCGGGCGATGATTAGCTTCTGCACCTCGGATGCCCCCTCGTAGATCCTCAAAGCCCGGATCTCGCGGTAGAGCCGCTCAACTGGGTGACCGGAGACCACACCGAGGCCCCCGAAGATCTGCACCGCGTCGTCGATCACCTTCTGCGCCGTCTCGGTGGCGTGCAGCTTGGCCATCGACGCCTCGCGACTAACCCGGTCAGTGAGGCAGTCTCTAGTCCAGGCGGCGCGGTAGACGAGGAGCGCGCTCGCGTCTATTCCCAAGGCCATATCGGCGAGCTTGCCCTGCACCATCTGGAGTTCGCTCATCGGCGCGCCGAACAGGTGACGCTTTGACGCACGCTCCAGCGCCTCGTCTAGCGCCCGACGCGCAAACCCCAAGGCGGCAGCCCCCACCGTCGAGCGGAAGACGTCCAGCGTCGCCATGGCAATCTGAAAGCCTCTACCGGGCTCGCCCAAGAGATGGCTCTTCGGCACCCGACAGCCGTCGAACTCGAGCGTCGCTAACGGGTGCGGCGCGATCGCGGGGATGCGCTCGACCACCTTGAGGCCGGGCGATCCGCTGTCTACGACGAAGGCGCTCAGGCCTTTGGCGCCCGGCCCCTCGCCTGTGCGCGCGAAGACGGTGTAGAAGTCCGCCAAGCCGCCGTTGGAGATCCAGGTCTTAGTACCGTTTATGGTGTAGTGGTCGCCATCCTCCACCGCGGTGGTTGCGATAGAGGCGACATCGGAGCCGGCCTCAGGCTCGGAGAGCGCGAAGGCGGCTATCTTCTCGCCTTGGCGCACCGCGGGCAGGTAGTCTCTCTTCTGCTCCTCTGATCCGAAGAGCGAGATCGCACCGGTCCCCAACCCCTGCATGGCAAAGGCGAAGTCGGCGAGTCCGTGATGGCGGGCCAAGGTTTCGCGCAACAGGCACAGCGAGCGCACGTCGAGGGTCTCGTGTTGACCGCACCCCTCACCCGGCACGACGTAGTTGAGCCAGCCGGCCTCGGCGAGACGTTCGACCAGCTCGCGGCACACCTCGTCCACCGTCTCCTCGCGTGCCTCCGGCATAGAACCGACGCGTTGAGCCGCCCACCCGTCAAGGTCGCGGGCAAGCGTGCGGTGCTCGTCGTCGAAGAACGGCCAACCGAGAAAGCTCCTGTCAGCCATCAGTCACCCTCGAACTCCGGCTGGCGCTTCTCCGCAAAAGCGCGGTAGGCGCGCTCGAAGTCGCGCGTCTGCATGCAGATCGCCTGCGCCTGCGCCTCGGACTCGATGGCGGTATCCAGCGCCATGTTCCACTCCTGGTTGAGCATGGTCTTGGTCATGCCGTGGGCGAAGTTGGGTCCTTCAGCAAGGTTGGTGGCGAGCGTCGTCGCCTCGTCGAGTAGATCATCCGGGGCAACGAGGCGGTTAAAGAAGCCCCAGCGTTCTGCTTCGTCCGCCGGCATCGAGCGTCCGGTGAACAGGAGCTCGGAGGCGCGACCCTGGCCGATTATGCGCGGCAACATCGCGCAGGCGCCCATATCGCAACCGGCAAGCCCGACGCGGGCAAAGAGAAAGGCAACCTCGGCTCCGGGCGTGCCGAGCCGTACATCGGAGGCCATGGCGATGGCCGCCCCCGCGCCGACGCAGACACCGTCCACAGCCGCGACCACCGGCTGTGGGCAGGCACGCATCGCCTTGACCAGATCGCCGGTCATCCGAGTGAAGCGCAAGAGACCGCTCATGTCCATTTCCGTGAGCGGTCCTATGATGTCGCGCACGTCGCCGCCGGAGCTGAAGTTGCCGCCGGAGCCGGTGAGCACCACCGCTTTGATGTCCTCGGCGTAGGAGAGCTCGCGGAAAGTATCCCTCAGCTCGGCATAGGACTCGAAGGTCAACGGGTTCTTGCGCTCAGGCTCATTGAGTGTGACCATGGCGACACCGTCCGAGGCCTCCCACCCGAAGTGCTCTGGCGCAAGGCTTGCCATCTCTACGGAGTTCACCGGCGTTCCTCCTTCCCGTCGCTGGTCGAAACGGACCGCTTGCCCTTACCGAGTAGATTCTTCAACTGCTCGACCTCCTTCTCGCTCAAGCCCGACAGCATCGAAGCTATCCAGCCCTCGTGAGCCTCGGCCATCTCCTCGAAGGTTGTGCGGCCGGAGTCGGTCAGACGGACCAGCTGGCTGCGCCGATCGTCGGGCTTCGTCCGGCGTTGGATCAGGCCTTCTTTCTTCAGTCGTTCGACGATGCCGGTAACGTTACCGTTCGACACCTTCAGCCGACGTGAGACCTCTCCCATGCTCAAGCCTTCTTCGGGAGCGTCGTAGAGGGCGGCCATCACGTCGAAGCGTGGCAGGGTGACGCCGAACTCAACGCGCAGGCGCGTGCGCACGCGCTGCTCGACCATATTGGTGAACGTCAGCGCGCGCAGCCAGAGCCTCAGAAGTTCCTTGGGCGGACGCGTCACGTCTGTCTGCCCGTCCTTCGCGTCGCCGTTGATGAGGTTTCTCGTCACTACATCACCTCCCCACCGGCGACAGCTATCGACTGGCCGGTGATCGCGTCCGTGTTCGGCCCGACCAGCCAGGCCGCGGCTTCCGCCACCTCTTTGGGCGCTACGAACCGGCCCTGAGGGTTGCTCTCGAGAAGCTGGGCCCGCGCCTCGTCCTCGCTCGCGCCGGTCTTCTCGGTGATGTTGGCTGTGCTCTCTGTCAGGAGCTCTGTTTCGGTGTAGCCGGGGCAGATGGCGTTGACCGTCACGCCCTTCGGCGCGACCTCGAGCGCGAGCGACCGGGTCATGCCGATTACGCCGTGCTTGGCGGCGCAGTAGGCTGCTACGTAAGCGTAGCCCTTGAGGCCGGCGGTGCTGGCGATTGAGACGATGCGACCCCAGCCGCGCTCTACCATCCCCGGTAACACAGCGCGACTCATCAGGAACACCCCGGTCAAGTTCACCTCCAACATGGTGTGCCAGGCATCCGAAGTCGTGCGCGCGAAAGGCGACGAGTCCGCCGCACCAGCATTGTTGATAAGGATGTCGACCGGACCGAAGCGCTCGGTCGCGGACGTAAGCCCCTCTTCCAGGGCCGCCTCATCGGTGACGTCGAACGGCATCGCCTGGGCCTCATCCAGGCCGTTAGCGACCTCTAGTAGCGGCTTGGGACGTCGCCCGACCACGGTGACCCGGGCGCCCATCTCGGATAGGCGGGCGGCGATGGCTGAGCCGATGCCGGTACCGCCGCCCGTGATCAGGGCGTGGCGGCCACCTACGAGGCGAGAGGCACCGTGCAAATCGCTCATCGTGGGGCCTCCCAGCGGCTCTAGATCTGTTGCACCATCTGGTCGGCGCGCTCGACGAGACGTTCGAGCTGCGCTTTCCCGGCCAGGTACTGTTTGGGCCAGGGTACGCCATCGTAACGAAGCTCGGCGGCCCGGTGTAAGGTCCAGTAGGGATCGGAGAGGTGGGGACGGGCCAGGGCGCACAGATCTGCGCGGCCAGCGGCGATGATGCTGTTGACGTGGTCGGCCTCGAAGATGTTGCCGACCGCCATGGTCTTGATTTCCAGCTCGTTGCGAATACGGTCGCTGAAGGGCGTCTGGAACATGCGTCCGTAGACGGGCTTGGCGTCAGGGCTGGTCTGCCCGGCGGAGACGTCGATCAGGTCCGCGCCCGCCTCGTAGAAGGCGCGTGCGATCTCGATCGCGTCGTCGCTATCGATACCATCGTTCTCGATCCAGTCGGTCGCCGAGATGCGCACGGACATTGGCTTCTCCTCCGGCCATACCTCGCGCATGGCGCGGAACACCCGCAGTGGGTAGCGAAGCCGGTTCTCGAGCGAGCCACCGTATTCGTCGGTGCGGTGGTTGAGGAGGGGTGTGATGAAGGCGGAGAGCAGGTAGCCGTGGGCGCAATGCAGCTCGAGCATGTCGAAGTCGGCGCGCCGGCCCATCTCGGTCGCACGAACGAAGGCGGCCAGGATCTCGTCCATCTCGGCGTGGCTCATCTCGCGTGGCTCTTGGCTGTTCTCGCTCCACGGGATAGCTGACGGCCCCAGCAACTCCCAGTTGTCCTTCTCCAACGGCTCGTCCTTGCCCTCCCATTCGACCTTGGTCGAGCCCTTGCCGCCGGAATGGCCGAGCTGGAGGCCGATTTTGGCGTGGGTGTTGGCATGAACGAAATCGACTATGCGCTTGAACGCCGTCTCGTGCTCGGGCTTGTACATGCCGCAACAGCCCGGCGTGATGCGTCCCTCGGGCCTGACACAAGTCATCTCAACGAAGAGCAGGCCGGCCCCGCCCTGGGCGCGCGCGCCCCAGTGGACCAGGTGGAAGTCGTTCGGCGTGCCATCCTCGGCGCTGTACATCGCCATCGGCGAGACCACGATGCGGTTCATAAGCTCCATATCTCGCAAGCGGAAGGGCGTGAACATCGGCGGGATCGCCTCCTCCACCGAAGCCCCGCCGTTGGCGCGCCCGGCGAACCACCTCTCCATGCTCTCGAGCCAGCCCTTGTCGCGCAGGCGCAGGTTCTCGTGGCTGACACGCTGGCTGCGGGTCAAGAGCCCATAGTAGAACTGCATCGGCTCCTGGTTTATGTAGCGGGGGATGTTCTCAAACCACTCGGTCGAGTTGCGGGCTGTGCTCTGCAGCTGGAGCACCGCGCTGCGCCGCTCTTCCTGGTAGTCCTCCAACGCGGCCAGGAGATCGTCGTGCTCGTGCAGCTTCTCGGCGAGTCCCATCGCGTCCTCCAGCGCCAGCTTCGTGCCCGAGCCCACGGAGAAGTGGGCGGTGTGGGCGGCGTCTCCCATCAGCACTATGTTGTCGTGGAACCAGTTCTCGTTGCTGATGCGCTTGAAGTTGGTCCACGGCGTCTTGCCGAGGTGGTGCTGATCGTTGATCAGTGAGTAGCCGTCGAGGTACGGCTCGAAGATCTCCTCCATAAGCCCGACGCTCTCGTCGGGCCCGAGCTCGTCGAAGCCCAAACCCTCCCAGGTCTCCTGCGAGCACTCGACGATGCAGGTGCTGGTGTCTTCGTCGAAGCGGTAGGCGTGGATCCAGATCCAACCGGCCTTGGTCTTCTCGAACGCGAAGGTGAAGGCGTCGAAAACCTTGTGGGTGCCGAGCCAGATGTACTTATTCTTACGCACGTCCACGTCCGGCCGAAACTTTTCCTCGTAGAGCTGCCGTATCCGGCTGTTTATGCCATCACTGGCGACGATGAAGTCCGCATCTCGGAACGGGCTAAGGTCCTCAACCTCCCGCTCGAACCGTACGTCCACCCCGAGGTCAGTCGCCCTCTTCGCCAAGATATCCAGCAGCTTCTTGCGGCCTATCCCCACGAACCCATGACCACCGGAGCGACCGATGCTCTCTCCCGAGATGAACACCTCGATGTCGTCCCAGTGGGCGAAGTTATCGGCGATCTGCTCCGCGCTAACTGGGTCGTTCTCGCGCAGATTCTCCAGCGTCTCATCCGAGAACACCACGCCCCACCCGAACGTCTCCCCGGCAGGGTTGCGCTCCACCACGGTGATCTCGTGATCCGGATCGCGCAGCTTCATCGAGATGCCGGTATAAAGCCCCGCAGGCCCTCCGCCGATGCATACTACCTTCATGTGCTTCCCTTTGCGGTCGTTCGCCCCTATCTTTATTACCTGACTTACTTTAGATTTAAACTACCTTGCTCGCAAGGCGGGGATCGAGCACAGTACGCAAGCGAGCAGTACCCCTAGCAATGCTCCGTTTTAAAGTTGAGCCTTGTGACCCTGTGCCTGACTTAGCGTCACGGGCAAGAAGATGGAAAGTTGTCGGGTGGTGATCCACGGCGGATTCTCGGAACTACTCCTTATCGCCGACAGAAGTCGCGATCAAGCGATCTATTAAGCTGTCAGGTCCATCTGACCTAGCGCTGCGCGGGTGAGTGCGGCGTTCTTCTCGGCCATCGTCGAACCACCTCGAAGTGGTTCGTGCTTGCCGGTTCGATCAGCTCGTGGGGCCCGGCCTCTTCGAGCGCGGATACACAGTCGCGGGACTAGCGCTTGAAGTCGGGCTCTTCTCATCGCCATAGGCGACATCACCGGGCTATGAATTCGCTCGATGTGGTGGATCGGCGAGAAAGCTTCCTCCTCTCCTTCGCAGACACCTCTACATATGAGCCACGCGAGCTCAGGAGTACAGGCCGGAAGTCGAACATCCAGCTCGCGCAGAGGCCGCCCTTGATTACGGCGTCGGGCACCTCGTGTTCCCCCAACGCGCAGGAGCACACCGGCGAGGTGGCCGTCCGAGCTGTGGCTCGAAACGTAGATCTGGTCAGTATCGTCATCGAAGCTCCTCGCGTTCTCGTAGAGCCAGGTGATAGCGCAGCGTACCTGGTCAGCCATCGCGGGGAGGCGCACGTCCGGGAGCACCGAGGCTGCCACCGTCGGCCCGCCACAACTGCCGCGCCTGGAGCGCCGGACGGGATGAGGTGCTCGTCATAGAGTGCACGTTCACGTCGTGTAAGCCAACGGGCTTACACTCGTCCCCACTCCCGATCGACTCCACGGTTTATCCGGAGCTATAGACGAGCGTATCGACTCGGGTGAGGCCTGCGTAGCGGGTTGCTCTCTCTGTTGCGCGTGCCTCTGCATTGTTTTATGGTTCGGACCAGATCCTGGGGAACTAGTTTAAAGGATGGGGAGAGGGCGAAGGTGACGAGCCTCATTATTGCCGGCCGACGGGCTGTCAGTCCGCCGTCGTGCGTGCTAGGGAGAAGCACAATCAGCCACGAGACGACCCGGGGAGGTTAGCGGTGCTAGTCTCCGAATCTATCGGGAGAGTGTTGACCGATCGCGGGGTTGAGGCGTTCTTCGGGCTCGTCGGTAGCGGCAACTTCGCCGTCACGAACGCATTGCACAAAGAGGGCGCTGCATTCTACTCTTCCCGGCACGAAGGCGGGGCGGTCACGATGGCCGACGGCTATGCGCGAGCTTGCGGTAAGGTAGGAGTCGTGAGCGTCCACCAGGGCCCAGGCTTTACGAACACGCTCACGGGGCTTACGGAGGCCGCGAAGGTCCGCACGCCGCTGCTCGTGCTGGCCGCCGATGTGCCGGCCGCAACGCTTTGGTCGAACTTCAAGATCGACCAAGATGCTCTGGCGACGCATGCCGGCGCTATCGCCGAGCGCGTCCGCGGAGCGCAGACTGCCGCCGCGGACACCGCGCGAGCTCTCAGGCGTGCTCGGGTCGAGCGCCGTCCTGTCGTCCTGAAGGTCCCGATCGACCTCGTGGAAGAGCACTGCCCCGATGAACTGCCGGTCGTCCCCGCTTGGCCGGCGCTGGAGCCGCCGGGTCCGTCCGGCCGCTCCGTGGCCGAGGTCGCGGATCTGCTCACTTCCTCGAGCCGGCCAGCCATCGTTGCAGGGCGCGGTGCCGCCCTCGCCGGGGCGCGCGAGGCGCTTGAGGCTCTTGGAGATCGGGTGGGCGCGGTGCTAGCGACTAGCGCGATGGGGCACGGGCTCTTTGCCGGCAACCCATATTCTATAGGGATAGCGGGCGGCTTCTCCTCCTCGCTCGCCGTAGAGTTGCTGGGGCGGGCGGACGTCGTTCTCGCCTTCGGCGCGTCGCTGAACCACTGGACCGTGCGTCACGGCGAACTGTTCTCGCCCGAAGCGCGGGTGGTGCAGGTGGATCTGGATGAGGAGGCAATCGGCCGGCTCCATCGCGCTGACGTCGGTGTCGTCGGAGACGCTGCTGGAGCCGCTCGGGCCATCGTCGAAGAGCTCGAACGGCGGGGCGTACGCGGGAAGGGGTTCAGAAGCGACGGGCTCGAGCGCGAGATCTCTGCGGGTCGTGCTCGCGATGAGCCTTACGAGGACCTCGGTACCGACGATTACATCGACCCGCGTACCCTGAGCCTCGCGCTCGACGACTTGCTGCCGCCCGAACGCACCGTCTGCACAGACTCCGGACATTTCCTCGGCTACCCATCGATGTACCTCGAGGTGCCCGACCAAAAGGGTTTCGTCTTCCCTAACGCCTTCCAGTCGGTGGGCCTGGGGCTCGCCAGCGGGATCGGGGCCGCGGTCGCACGCCCCGACCGGCTCTCCGTTGCCGCTATAGGCGACGGTGGCGCTTTGATGGCTCTGGGGGAGTTGGAGACAGCCGCCCGCTACCGCCTGCCGATGCTCGTCGTAATCTACAACGACGCGGCCTACGGCGCGGAAGTGCACCACTTCGGCCCTTTGGGGCGCTCGGTGAAGCTTGCACGCTTCCCCGACACTGACTTCGCCGCGCTCGCGCAGGCGGCGGGTGCCGAGGGAATCACGGTCCGCAATAAGGAAGACCTAGCACCGATCCAAGACTGGCTAGAACGCCCAGAGCGCCCGCTGGTGGTCGACGCCAAGGTCAACCCGCAGGTACGGGCAGAGTGGCTCGAGGAGGCGTTCCGCGCCCATTAAGAGGAGGCACCAGATGATGTCGCACGACCCAGTTACGTCCCTCGTCGAGGCGCTCGGTAGTGGCGCCGTCGAGATCATTGACCTGACCCAGCCCTTGAACGAACGCACCCCGGTCATCCGGCTCCCCGAAGAGTTCGCGCAAACACCGGGCCTGAAACGGCACGAGATCAGCCGCTACGACGAGCGTGGGCCCGCGTGGGCTTGGTACTGGCTCGAGATCGGCGAGCACGTTGGCACGCACTTCGACGCTCCTATACACTGGATCAGCGGCCGCGACAGTATAGACGTCTCGCAGGTGCCGCCTCGCCACCTCGTCGCCCCGGCGGTTGTGATCGACAGGTCCGCCGAGAGCACCGAGGATCCCGACTACTTGCTCACCGTCGACGACGTGCGCACGTTCGAAGACGATCACGGACCGCTGCCCGAAGGCGGTTGGCTGCTGCTACACACGGGATGGGACGCACGCGCCCAGGACGCCGAAGCGTTCCTGAACGCGCAAGACGGCAACCCACGGTCGCCCGGCTTCGACGCCGAGTGCGCCCGTTGGATTGCGGAGGAGAGTCCTCTCGTCGGCGTCGGGGTGGAGACCGTCGGCATCGATGCGGGCATGGCTGCCGAGTTCGACCCGCCGTTCCCGGCCCACTACTACCTCATGGGTGCGGGGAAGTACGGCGTCACGCAGCTCGCGAACCTGGGTGCGTTGCCACGAACCGGCGCGCTGCTGTTCATGGCACCACTGAAGCTCACCGGTGGAACCGGAAGCCCAGTGCGGGCGCTCGCGCTCGTGCCGCAAGGATAATCTTCGGAAGGGGTAGATAGCACTCTGCACTTACCCCGCTCCTAACGGTTCTCCGGCTTCGGTGGCTTGGTCGGCGAAACCATTATCGAAGCTTCGTCGGTCCAGATTCGTAGCGCGCAATCGGAAGAGCGGGCTACTCCCGAAGGCCCGCTCAACCGCAGCCCCGAGAGCTCCCACTCCCTCGCGTCTTCGGGCACAGGAAGACCGGTGCGCCGCAAGAGCGGCTCCATCAGGAGCGTGGCCGCGTCAAGGCGCGCCTCGACCTCCGGGACGGCATCTATCAGGAGCGTTTCGGCCTCGCCCCGGGTTGCGGCCTCGGCGGCGCAAAGCCTGGTCAGGCTCGCCTACAGCACTAGAATCCAGACTTCGTCAGAGAACGGATTCGGCGGCAATCGGCACTTCCCTCGTGTCCGGTCTCGCGTCCCCCGAAGCTAGGCCACGCTTCGAGCACCTAGCTTACTCCAGGCGTTGCCGTCCCGCTCTCGTTGCCGCCGCGAGAAGGTCGCGGTTCCTAGAGACGCTCGTGACGCGGTCAAACAACCCATCCCCCACCCTGAAATCGGCCGGTCAAGAAAAGGGCTTATCCAAGCTCAAGAGCGCCTCCAGAAGGGAGCGACCGGGGTGACCGGCGGTTTTGGGTTCATCAGTGCGGACTTCTCTATGAGAGGATACGGTCTGACGGGGGTGATATGCCAGCTATGCACACGTCATGTGGGGTAAACGGGCTGTATCGCATACACTTCCTTCATCAATAAAGGCAAGCACAGCCCTGCGCGAGAGATTAACAACCCCACGCGACAGGGCAGGACGAAGGGAGGTTCTGGGTGGTTCGCCTGTGTACAGCCGCGGCAAGTGCCGTGGCAATCGTAGAGAACGGTAGGGTAAAACTGACCTTGGAAGAACGCGGAGCCCGGTGTCTAGCGGTAGACCCCAAGGATCCGGACACGGTGTACGCCGGAACGTCAGACGAGGGGCTCTTCAAGAGCTCCGATGCCGGCAGGACTTGGGAACATCTTCACTCCGGAGTGACACACCCCAGGATCACCGCGGTCGCGGTCTCGCCGGTGGATGGAGCCCTCTACGCGGGAACGGAACCAAGCAGTCTGTTCGTGAGCCGGGATGGCGGCGAGTCTTGGCGGGAGTTGGAGGGCCTGAAGAACCTACCTTCGTCCTCCACCTGGAGCTTCCCGCCCCGGCCCTGGACCTCCCACGTCCGCTCAATTGCCCTCTCTCCCAAAGATCCTGCCCTCATCGTGGCCGGGATAGAGCTCGGCGGCGTGGTACGCAGCCCGGATGGTGGGGAGTCCTGGCAAGACCAGCGGCCCGGAGCCTACGCCGACTGCCACGCCCTAGCCACGCATGCCGCAGCCCCGGAGATGCTCTGCGAGGCCGCAGGCGGAGGGTTTGCCAAGAGCGAGGACTTCGGGGAGAGCTGGGAGGCGGCCGATGCGGGGATCAAGCACCGCTACGTGTGGGGGCTGACCGTGGATCAGGAGGATCCGACCTTGCTCTATGTCTCTGCGGCCGCTGGGCCGGGCCAAGCGCATGGGAGTGGCTTTTCGGATGCCGCGATCTATCGCCGTAGTGGTGTAGGCCGGTGGGAGCCTGTTATAGAGCACCTGGCCGAGTTCCCGTACGCCCTCGCCGCCGACCCTTACACCCCCGGTGCCCTCTACGCAGGCTTTGGTGACGGGAGAATCCTGTATAGCCCCAACGTGGGGGAAAACTGGAAGGAGCATGCTCGTGTACCTGCGGTGGAAGCGCTCACGGTAATGGTGGTCTAGAATTATTATTCTCCGCTACTGAAAAAAGCGCCGGTCAAGCCGGTCAGCCTCGAAGAAGAAGCGAAAGCCCTATACAGCGGGTTGCAGAGAAGTTGAACCCTCCCCATCGTGGGTGCATCAACCCTTGTGCAGTTTTTACAGTGACGTATGCATCGCAGATGTGCAATGGTCAATAACAGTGCCTCTTGCTGTATCAGTAGTTGTTGAGGAGGAATTTGCGCGCTAGACTCGCTATGAAATTGGTTAGTCGGGCCCCATAAACACG
>JALZFJ010000218.1 GCA_030867425.1 Actinomycetota bacterium
GACGCGTTCATGATGCGCGTGAAGGTGCCGGGCGGGGTCTTAACACCGGAGCAGGCGCGGGTAATCGGCCGCATCGCCTCCGACTTTGCCAACGGACCCATCCCCAACCCGCACTTCGGCAACAACTTCCTGGACCTGACGACGCGCCAGGACGTGCAGATGCACTGGCTGAAGATGGGGGACATACCGGAGATCTGGCGCAGGCTCGAAGAGGCCGGCATCACGACCGTCCAGGCCTGCGGCGACTCGGCCCGCAACGTCCTCTGCTGCCCCGTCTCGGGATTGGGGCACGACGAGGTAATAGATGCCTACCCCGTGGCGCAAGCCATCTCTAACTACTTCACGGGGAACCGCGAGTACGCGAACCTGCCACGCAAGTTCAAGATGAGCGTAACCGGGTGCCTCGAGGACTGTGCTCAGGCAGAGATCAACGACATAGGAATGCTCCCCGCAAGGCTTGAGGACGGCACATTGGGGTTCAACCTGCGCGTGGGGGGCGGGCTCTCGGACGGGCCGAGGATGGCGTCGGACATAGACGTCTTCGTCAGGCCCGAGGAGGCTGTGGAGATCACGCGCGGCATTGCCCAGGTCTTCGGGGAGCTGGGCGACCGCGAGAACCGCTGGACCGCGAGAATGCGCTACCTGGTGCAGGAGCTCGGGCCCGAGGGATTTCGGGAGGAGCTCGAGAAGCGCGTCTCCTTCGAGCTTACTCCGGCGGGCGAGGACCTGACCAAACGCTACCGGGGCGACCACGTGGGCGTGCACCCGCAGAAGGAGGACGGGCTCTACTACGTCGGCCTCAACGTGCCCGTCGGGCGGATGAGAGGGGAGGACTTCGAGGAGGCGGGGAGGCTTGCAGAGGAGTACGGGCGCGAGGTGCGTCTCGCCACCGACCAGAACCTCATCGTCACCGGGGTGACCGAGGACCGCCTTGACGACCTCCTCGCGGAGCCCCTGCTGGAGCGGTATTCGCCGAACCCCGGCGCGTTCGAGCGCGGGGTGGTGGCGTGCACGGGGTCCGAGTTCTGCCGGTTCGGCATCGTGGAGACCAAGGTCCGGGCTCTCGAGTGGGCGCGGGAGATGGACGAGAGGGTCGGCGACGGGATAGGCCAGGAAGCGGTAAGAATGCACTTCTCTGGTTGCTCGGCCTCGTGCGCCCAACCCCAGATCGGGGACATCGGCTTTAGGGGCGAGACGGCGAAGACGAAGGAAGATATCGTCGAGGGCGTGGACATCGGCCTCGGAGGTAGCCTGGGACGCGACGCCGCGTTCATAGACTGGGTCGAGGGAGCCAAGCCCGCCGACGACGTTCCGGACGCGCTCGTCGCTGTCTTCGAGAAGTTCAAGGAGAAGCGCCGGAGCGATGAGCGGTTCCACGAGTGGGCTCGCCGGAGGCCGAACAAGGAGCTCCGGGCCGCCCTGCGTAGCCGCGGCAGGAACCGGGGGCGGGGCTAGTGGCTGGCTTCGACATCCGGGAGATGATGAACGACATCGACGAGGCTCCGGGTAAGGTCTGGTTCTGGGACCTGGAGAAGGCGGTCATAGACGCCGACCGGTGTGTCCAGTGCGGAGTATGCGTCGCCGCCTGCCCGAGCGATTCTATCGGCCTCGGCGAGGACGACCTGCCGAAGCTGGTCAAGATGTGCACCGGGTGCTCGTTGTGCTGGGATTTTTGTCCGCGCGGGGGACTTCAGTACGAGAAGACGTGGAAGATAGTAGGCAACGCCGAGGCCCGGACCCTCGAAGGGATCGGGCACGTCGAAGAGAGCTACACGGCGCGCGTGGACCCGATGATGGAGGGCGTGCAGGACGGCGGCTTCGTGAGCGCGTTCCTGATCTCGCTCCTCGAAGTCGGGGAGATAGACGGCGCTCTGGTCGCCCGCGAGAGCGAAACGGAACGGTGGAAGGGCGAGGCGTTCCTCGCGCGCACTCCCGAAGAGGTCAAGGAGTGTGCCGGAAGCTTCTACAACCAGACGCTCGCGCTGGGGCACGTGGACTTCAAGGGGTACGACCTGCCGCCGAACCCCCGGATAGCGGTGGTGGGGACGCCGTGCGAGATCGAGGGGATAA
>JALZFJ010000220.1 GCA_030867425.1 Actinomycetota bacterium
ATGACGCCGTCCTCAAGGTCAAGGGCCGCGTCGAGCGCAAGGAAGGCATCCCACGCATCGTGGCCCTGGAGGTAGAAGAGCTCGACCTCAAGCCCGGCCTCGACCCCGTCTACTTAGACGCCAACTCCTTCGTCGGCCTCTCGCGCGCTGCCGTTCAGGAAGCCTTCTCGGTCATAGCCCGCCATCCCGGCGAGAGCCCGCTCGTCCTCGTCTCCAACGACGGCGTCCCGGAGGAGATCATCTGTACTGTAGAGGACTCCTCCGACCTCTACGCCGAGCTCAAGCAGCTCCTCGGTCGGCGGTGCATAAGCGCTGTTCGTAGGGGAGCCGAGGCAGAGATGGAGCAGGTGTCTTAATTTAAGTAGGATCGCACATGAAAGAGTGTAGAGCGAGCTTGTACCTGAACGCGCGAAGCTAAAAAGAATGAGACAAATATGACCACAGATCCTCAAGATGGCAATGTAATTCGATATAAGAAGCAGCGGTGGACCGATTTCGGTTACTCCTCAGCCTGTTTGTTTCTCGCTTTCCTCCTAGTCGCTGCTCCCTGGTACTTTGAAGTTGGGGCGGTTCTCGGATCCCTCGTAGGCTTCATATTTTCCCTCCTTTGCTATGTGGGCGGAACCGTCTTCGGGCTCTATGCACTAGTTTTCGTGAATGCCGGGTTCCAGAAGCACCCGGAGCTAAGAAGGCTCTTACCGGGGTTTCTGGGAAGCGAGGATGCCTGGCAGAGTGCGTTTGGTTCCGCGACTCTTTGTGCTATTGCGGCCTGTATTCACCTGATAGCTGTAACGGCCTTCGATGCGGAGGGAGCCATCGCGCTCATGGCGAAACTCGTCACCTACTTCTTTCTGGTCATGGGAGTAACGTTGTTAGCCCAGTCCCTTGACGGGTTTGTTCGACTCCTTTTGTCAAGTCTCTCCGAAGGCGAAGCAAACTGGGATTCTGTCGTAGGGCGTGTAAGGCGGATAGGGACTGTAATCGTAGCTACCATAGCTTTTGTTGCAGCTTTGGCTACGATAGTTGACGTATTTTTCTTAGATTCTTAGGCCAGCCAGGGTTCGGACCAGTATCCAAGTTGATTGGAGCTTGGAACATCGGGGTGGTCGAGTAGTGAACTTCGGTTGCTTGGTTGCACCCAGTCTTCGGATCGAGCGAGGACTGGAACATAATGTGCAGGGTATGAGGATGACGGACCACTTTCGTGACGACGTGTAGGGCCGAACTGATACCCTGGTCGTGACGGGATCACCTACGAGCGGTACGTCTCCATCGTTCGGGAGCCTCGGTATACAGAGCCGGGCAAGGAGGGAGAGCTGTTGTTCTACGGCTACGGGTCGGAAGTGTAGGGTGGGAAGTGGCTCAGGGTCATTACCACGACGGACCGGGAGGTTCTGATAACCGCGCATCTCGATCGCAGTTTCCGCAAGCGGGTAGAGAGAGGGGAGGTGCGATAGGTGGAGATCAGATACTACGAGGAGACCGATTCGGCAGTGAACTGGCTCCGGAACGTTGGCCTGGACACGATGGGCGGCGTCGAGGGAGAGGATCTGCGGGGCTCTGATCCCTGCGGTGTAGTCTTCATCGTGACGATGCGAGTGCACTCTATGGCATCGAGATCTACTCCGGGGCTGCGAAGAGGCTAGACTTGGACAGGCTTGACTTCGAGCTCGTACCGGCCGGAGCTACGCGGGAGGAGACCAAGACCGCTTAGCCGCGATCTAACGATCGCGACGACGAAACTGATGGGTTGCGTTCGACTTTGAGCCGGGCGAATATTGGAACTCCTTCGAACAGAAACGGAGAACCAGACACATGAGCGACCAGATCGTCTTTACCCGTGGCGTCCCGCCGCCCGAGGCGTTTCCGAGCTACGAGCTCGGCGCATGCTTCGACTCAGCTATCCGCGACGACACGGCCACGGTGTTGCAGTACGGGCAGCAGCCGGGCTACGCGCCACTGCGCCAGGAGCTTGCGAAAGAGTACGGCGTCTCCGATGCGGAGGTATTAGTAGGCAACGGTTCGCTGCAGTTGCAGGATCTCCTCTCGGCCCACCTGGTCCGACCCGGCATGACGGTCTATACAGAGCAGCCGAGTTACGACCGGGCGATCACGACCTTCCGGCGGCGAGGTGCGCGCACCGTTGGCATCCCGCTGGAGGAGGACGGCATCAGTGTCGAGCGGTTAGAGGCGGCGCTCACGCACGAGGTGCCGGCGCTTTTGTACCTCGTGCCGGATTTCCAGAACCCTGCCGGTGCGACGCTCTCGCTCGAGAAGCGGCGAAGAGTAGTCGAGTTGGCAGACGAGTATAGCTTTCCTGTTATCGAGGACGTACCGTATCGCAAGCTGCGTTACCGCGGTGAGGATTTGCCGCTGCTGCGCGAGTTAGAAGGCTCGTCGCGGGTCATCACGATGAGCTCGTTCAGCAAGTTGCTCAGCCCCGGTATCCGGGTAGGGTTCATGATCGCGCCTGAGGACCTGATCGGGGCCGTGACCAGGCTCGGCGAGGACACCTACCTCTCGCCGGTGCTACCGACACAGGCCGCCGTCGCGGAGTACCTGCGGCGGGGCTGGCTTCAGCCGAACGTCGAGCGGCTGAAGGAGTTGTACCGGCCTCGCTGGCAGACGATGGCGGACGCGGTACGCCGCGAGCTTCCGGACGCGCACGCCTTCATCCCCGACGGTGGCTTTTTCGTTAGCGTGATGCTGTCGGAGGACGCCAACATCGACAACCTGGTTGGCCGGGCGAAGGACACCGGGCTCGTGCTTACCCCCGGCCCGCCATTCTTCGCCGACCCCGACGACGGGGAGGCAGTTCCGGGCGACCGGTTCGTACGGCTGCCGTTCTGCGCTGTCGAACCGGAGCGGATTGACGAGGGCGTGCGGCGGCTGGCGAGCCTGCTCTGACGGACGAGTTCGAGGGCCTCGTAATATATAATGGTGGCATGGTAGAGAAAGTACGGAAAACCGAAGAGGAGTGGCGCAAGGATCTCTCTCCTCAGCAGTACAGGATAATGCGGGCGAAAGGCACCGAGCAGGCCTTCACGGGCGAGCATTGGGACCGCAAGGAAGAAGGCGTCTACCGCTGCGCTGGCTGCGGCACGCCTCTCTTTGGCTCCGAGACGAAGTACGACTCCGGCACGGGATGGCC
>JALZFJ010000230.1 GCA_030867425.1 Actinomycetota bacterium
CTTGGTGCTGTGGTGCTAGGGCTGGACCGGCTTCGCGCCCAGCAGAGCCGGTCCGAGCGCTCCATCGGGTGGGTGCTCGTGCTGTGCGGGGCGTTAACAGTGATGTTCATAGCAATCAGGATGGCGCTCGACGTAACATAGGGTTGTTATCTGCATGGTACGCAATGAACTTCCGAGAACGCCTTTTTGCGGAAGTTAGCAGGGGGTACGTGGCACTCACTCTTCGATGCCGAGACGGTGCGAATTCGGGGCCTGTGGGACAAGGGAAGGGACTTATGACGGGGCTCCTGGGCTCCAACCGGATTCACGCAGCATATCCAAGCCGCGCTGGGTGATGACGTAGCGCGTGTTTCCCCTGGCGTATCGCGCACTCGTGTCCCACTCGATAGCTGCCTCGTACTCCAGCTCCTTGACGGCATCGTAGTAGCGCAAACGGTCCGGACTGATGCCCATGCGGTGCGCCGCCGCTTCGAGGGGCACGTGCTTTCCAGGCGTGAACGTCTGTGCCCCGTGGCGTTCGGCGTGTATCTCTTGGGCGGCCCGGAGCAGCGCCCGCGCGTTCGCCTGTAGCTCGCGATCGATCTCCTCTCTCATCTCTCCTCCTCTTAAAGGGACCGGAGCCCGGATAAGGAGCCCCGGCCTGGCAGTTAGTCGCTGGCTTGTCCCTTGCGCAGCCGCTTGATCCGGTCGAGGAGCAGCTGACGTTCCTCGTCGTCCATCAGCTCGTTGCGGTAACGGTGTTCGGCTTCCCTAAGAACGGTTCGCTTTACCTCGTCGCGGAGGCCTTGACGGAGTATCCTGTGTGCGGCCATGAAGCCATCCCCTTCGTGGTCCGGGCCTCGGGGTGCGCCAACACCGCCGGGGCCGCTTCTTTGTCGGCACCCTTATCATAGCAGTTTTGATGATATTATGATATAGTTAGGATGAAATTAAAGCGCAGTAACCTCAAGGTGGTTAGTATGCAGACCGTGGTGTTCATAGGCAAAAAGCTTAAGGACTTACGGCTCAGGCGGGCAATGTCTCAGCGAAAGCTGGCCGAGGCGGCTGGCATAAGCCAACGGGCGATTGTTGACCTCGAAACCGATAGAAGAGAGCCTCACCCCTCCACGCTGGGGAAGCTTGCAGAGGCCTTGGGCGTCGAGCCCTCAAAGCTCTTCGAAGACTAGGCGGCCTGCGGGTGATTTGGTGACCAAGGGGAAGGGAAAGAAGCGCGCAGCCGGCGAGGGTCACGTCCGGCAGCGCCCCGACGGCCTCTGGGAAACTCGCATCTCGATCCCCGGCGGGAAGCCAAAGAGCTTCTACGGGAAGACCCAAGCTGAGGCCATACGCAAACGCAATGAGTTCAAGGCTGAGTACCTCGGAGGAGGCCTGGACTTTGACGCGGAGCGGATCGCCTTTGGCGAGTACTTATGGCGTTGGCTTAACGACTCCTATAAGGCTTCCGTAAGGGAGAGGACCTACGATCGGGCGGAGTCTCTCGTGCGCGTCCACCTCGAGCCCGCCCTCGGACATGTGCGGCTCTCAAAGCTCACGGGTGCCCACTTTCAGGGCCTGTACCAGCGTAAGCTCGACGCAGGCCTTAGCGCCCGCTCCGTCCAGCGGATCCACCAGGTCTCGAACACGGCGCTGAAGCAGGCGGTGAAGTGGCGCTTGCTCTCCTCGAACCCGGCGGAGAACGCCACCAGGCCCAAGGCTGAAGACCCCGAAATAAACCCCTTGGATCGGGAGGAGGCCAACGCCCTCATGAATGTTGTACGGGGACATAGGCTTGAGGCCCTGATCGTGACCGCGATACTCTCAGGCTTGAGGGCTGGCGAGCTACTGGGGCTACGCTGGAAGGACGTGGATTTCGAGGCTGGGATCCTGCGGGTGCGCCAGCAGCTCGTTTACCCCCGCTCCGGTCTCAGACTAGGGCCTCCCAAGAGAGACTCCTCAAAACGTGCCGTCGACGTTCCGCCGCAGGTTGTGGCTGCTTTGAGGAGGCGTCGCGCCATCCAACTCGAGGAGAAGCTCAAAGCGGGCCCGGCCTGGGACGAGGGAGGGGAGTTCAAGGATCTCGTCTTCACCCGCCCGAACGGGAGGCCCTTGAATCCCTCGACCCTGACCCGTCGCTACCTAACACCCTTCCTCAAGGAGGCGGGCGTGGCGCACAAGGAGAGGCGTTTCCACGACCTCAGGCACACCTTCGCCACCCTCAATCTCCTAAACGGCGAGCACGTTCGAGTGGTGCAGGAGGCTTTGGGCCACTCGACCATTGCCCAGACCATGAACATCTACTCGCACGTCCTGCCAAGCATGGGCAAGAGCGCGGCAAGGTGGCTTGGGGAGCTGTTTTGAATTCCCGTTGTGGTAAAGAAGTGGTAAAGACTTTGTCGTAAGACGACCCTCCGAATCAAATATCCCTGCAAAACACGGAGTTTGTGAACAGAGATTAGGTGCGAGCAGAGGCGGTGATCAGTAGCGCCTCGCTTCCATGAGATGCTTGAGCCTCAGGAGGGAGCGCACGCCGTTCATGCGGGCGAACCGTTCCATGCCGACAAAGCGGGCCGCGCGGTTCAGGATCTTACCCTTCAGGCTGAAGTCGCCCACGTAGGAGACGATGCACGAGGAGTCTTCTTCGACCGGGACTACCGTGACCTCGCCGCTGCCCTCGATGGTGGAGGCGTAGGCCCAGCGTATGACGCCGTCGTCGTTCTCCAGGATCCTCACCTCGGGTTCGAGTCTGCCGACCGGACTCTCCAACATGAGGCGGTACGAGTCCTCGTCCAGATGCTCGACGCCCTCGACGCCGACCATCCACTCCTTGGCGTTTCGGAAATCCCCGATGTAGGCCGCTACCACCGAAGCAGGGGCGTCTATGCGCTGCTCGATGGCGACGAAGCCTTCGGACTTCTTCATCCCCAGCCCAGCTCCTCCAGGCGATCCTCGTCGAAGCCGAAGTGATGCGCGATCTCGTGCACGACGGTGATCCTCACCTGCTCCTCGAGCTCGTCGCGTGGAAAATCCCGCTCCAAAGGCCCCTGGAAGATGGTGATCTTGTCCGGCAAAATTCCGTAGTACCCGGAGGTCCGCTCCGTTAGTGGTACTCCCTCGTATAGCCCGTAGAGCACGTCGTCTTCGCCGGACGCGAGCGGTGTCGAGTACTCCGGCCAGTCATCCACGACTATCGCCACGTTGTCCAAGAGCGCCGAGAGCTCGGACGGCAGCCCTTCCAAAGCCCTTTCGACCAGATCGTAGAACTCTTCCCGAGTGTCCTTCACGCGGAGTATTGTACACGGGAAGGCCATTGAGATTACTAATAGCGCCGCCTGAGTGCCGCTAGCTTGGGTAGAATGGCCCCTAGAGGTCGTCCGCTGACGGAGGTGCAGTCTTTGAGGTTCTTGTCAGGGTCGCGTCCGGGGCGCTGGTTGATTTGGATCGTCTACAGGACGCAGAACAAACCGTTGCCGATGCCACATGCGGCGGAGTGGATGATGATCCCCGAGCACTCCGTCGAGCAGGTCCTGGAGACCGGTGCTCTAAAGAGCCTTCACCCCTCGGACGTGCTCGAAGCTGCCCGCCGCATGGACCGCCAGCGCCGCGAGCACGACGAGAGATACTCCAGGGATGCCTGACCCACCGGGACGCCACGGGGATATACTGTACGCGTGGACCTCTTCGATGCCGAAGGCGCCGACGCGCTCGTTCGCCGGGCGCCGCTCGCGGAACGCTTGCGTCCGAAGAGCCTGGACGAGGTGATCGGGCAACCGCACCTGACGGGTTATGGCGGGCCCTTAAAGATAGCGGTGGAACGCAACAGGGTTGGTAGCCTCGTTCTCTGGGGACCGCCGGGCACGGGTAAGACGACGCTCGCGCGGGTGCTCGCCGGCGCGGTCGAGGAGGACTTCGTGCCTTTGAGCGCCGTCACGAGCGGGGTCAGGGAGCTACGGGCCGCCCTGGACGCCGCGCGCGAGCGCCTCAAGTACGAGGATCGCAGCACGCTCGTCTTCATCGACGAAGTCCACCGCTTCAACAAGGCCCAGCAGGACGCTCTTCTGCCCGCCCTCGAAGAAGGCCTCGTGGATTTTATCGGGGCGACGACGGAGAACCCGTCCTTCGAGGTGATCGCGCCGCTCCTCTCGCGCTCACGCGTTTTGAGGCTCCAGCCTCTCTCGGAAGATGACCTACGCGTCCTTCTCGACAGGGGACGAGAGGCGCTCGAAGCAGAGGTCTCACCCGAGGCCGAGGCATACCTTTTGAGGCTCTCCGGCGGCGACGGGCGGCGCCTGTTGAACGCCCTCGAAGCCGCCGCTTCTGCCGCGTCGGGACGGATCGGGGTCGCTGCCGTAGAGAGGGCGGTGGGAGAGAGGGCCCTCAGGTACGGGCACGAGGAGCATTACGACGTCGTGAGCGCTTTTATCAAGAGCGTGCGTGGCGGCGATGCTGACGCGGCGCTGCATTACCTGGCGCGCATGATCGAGGCTGGCGAAGACCCTGTCTTTATGGCGCGCCGGCTAGTGATACTGGCTTCAGAAGACGTGGGCAACGCCGATCCTTACGCCCTCACACTCGCCGTCGCTGCGGCTCAGGCCGTCCAACTCGTCGGCATGCCGGAGGGACGCATCCCGCTCGCCCAGGTCACGAGCTACCTCGCCTCCGCCCCCAAGTCGAACGCCTCCTACGCCGCTGTGAACAAGGCGCTCGAAGACGTGCGTCGCGGCCCCATCCCCGAGGTGCCAATGCACCTGCGCAACGCCCCCACGGGTTTGATGAAGAACGAAGGCTACGGCGCGGGCTACCGCTACGCTCACGACGACGATCCCGAGGGGATGAACCAGCGGTACCTGCCCGACGAGCTCGCCGGGCGCGTCTACTACGAGCCGAAGGAACGGGGTGCGGAGGCCGGGATCGGGGAACGGCTGAAGCGGTGGCGTAAAGAGAGGGAGAGGCGCGAGCACTGAGGGAGCGTCAGCGTACGGTATCCTTTTGCTGATCGCTGAGCGCTGGCTGCTGATCGCTGCCTCCATCGAGCGGCGTCTTCTCGTTCGTGGCGAGCAGGAGAGCCGTAAAGACGAAAGGCTCGAACCAGGTCACGTAGGGGTAGTACCAGAAGTTTACGGTGAGCTCGAAGGCGAGGATGAGGGCCGCGGAGAAGGCCGCGAGCTTGCGGACCGTCCTCTTTTTCGGGACGAAAGCGACGAGGAAGGCGAGGAGGATCACCGCCGTCGAAGGCAGCTGTAGCTGCTGAAGAAAACCGAGCTGGGGGACCTGGGTGAAGATGGTCCATGGAGTCTCGCGGGTGCCCTGGAAGGCCAGGGTCTTCTCGTAGAAAAGCCTCGCACCCCCCACAAGGTCGCCATCGAGGGCCAAGACCCAGAAGGTGAGGAGGACGACGCCCACTCCTCCGAGGACGAAGTCCAGGATGGGGGCGCGTTTTCGGGTGCCGTCATGGAGAAACCAGAGGGGCGCGACGATGAGGGGAAAGAGTTTGATCGCGAATCCCGCCGCGACGCTCGCTCCCCGTGCCAGCGGCGAGGTCGCCGCCGCGAGCCCCACCGCTAGGACCGCTGCCACTATAACGTCGTTGGTGTTATTGTTGGTCGAGTACAGCGTGTAGGGGAAGATCGCCCAGGCAAAGAGGAGCGTCGCTCCGCCCCGCGCCCCCGCGTACCTCCACCCGGCGACGAGCATCGCCACAGCGCCCCCAACGAACGCGAAGGCAGTCAAAGCGTGGGCCGCCGGCAGGTAGTCCCACTCCCCGCTCCACCCGAAGAGCCACACGAAGGGCACGTACAAAAGGTAGTTCAAGGGACCGTAAGTGTCGCCGGTCCCGACGTCCTCGGACATGTTGCCATAGGGTAGTAGGCCATCCAAGATACGGTCCGCCCCGACGACGCCCGCGTAGCCGACGTCTATCACCCTAGAATCCAGGTTCAGCGCGAGGACGAGGCCGCTGGCGATCGCTCCGAGCGCCAACAGGACCGACGTCGGGAAGTTGCTCGTCTTCTCAACCCGCTCGCCGCGCCCGAAGCCCATCAAGAGCGTCCTGACGAACAGGTAGAGAAGCGGCGGGTACCAGAGGAGTACCGCCCAGTACGAATCCCCCGCCCTGAAAAACCCGTGCGAGACGAGGAAGCCCAAAAGGGCCAAAACATCGAGGTTACGCAACGAGAAGAGCCTGTCGGTGCGCCAGAACGCTAGAGCGAAGACGAAGGCCATGGGACCCCAGACATACCAGTAGTTGGCCTGTTTGCCGTAGGAGCCGTAGTCACCGCGGGCCATCCGCCAACCGACCTGATCTCCAGTCCAAGCGTAGTTGATCTGCCAGGTCTCGTCGTCCACTCCGACCTGGGCGACCTCTTTCCTCTCGCCACCGTCCACCGGCATCCCGCCCACGGAGCCGCCCTCCTCGACCTCGAAGTGGACCTGCCATTCGCCGTCTTCGTACTCGGCATCGGAGGTATAGGGGCCGTGCTTGGCAAGCTCCTCGCGTACCTCGGGGCGGGCGAGGGCGAGCTTTATCGCGTCGGCCTCGGAGGTGCTCGGGTAGGTCAAGGTGTCGGCGACAGGGTAGACCTCCGCATCCTCGACTTCCTGCGTGTCGTCCACCACCGTAACCTCCGCGAGCGTCGTCTGCGAGGCCTCCTCTCTCAGAATCACCCGCCAGAAGTCGCTCACGGGGTCGTACTCGGCCGAGGTCTCGACCGTCGGGCGAGAGAGAACCTCACCCACCTCCGGAGCGGAAGAAGCTGCCCGCTGCGCCTCTTCCGAGCTCGTCTGCGTGCCGGGCACGAAGCCAAAAACGGTGAGGAGCAGCGGCAAGAGGAAGACTAGACCGGAGCCGCAGTTTCTGAACCGGGATCTCCTCACGCTGCGCCGCCCCTTTCGGCCACTGGTTTTTCCGCTGGTTTGCCTGCCGAGGGAAGGGAAAGCATTAAACCCCAGAGCACGACGAGTAGGAGGTTGCGTCCCGAGAAGACGTCGGTTCCCGGGTCTCGCCTACGGACTTGGCGCTTCCGGGGGGTGGCCTCGATTATTCGGGCTCCTCTAGCTCCTGGCCGAAGAGCTCGGCCATAGGCTCCAGGCCTTCGGGGGCGCCGGTCGCGAGCAGCGAGTCGTCGCCGCGTAAGACGTAGGTGTCGCGCGGGCGGTAGGTCCAGCGCCCGCCCCGGTTGACTGCCAGGGCGTGCATCCCCGTCTCGGTCTCGAGCCGTAAAGAGCCGAGGCTCTTGCCGTCGGCCGGAGAGCCGGGGGCGACGTTGAGCTTGAGGACGACCTCGTCCGACTCGCCGATGGCGACCGAGAGGACCGGGTGTACCTCCTCACCTTTCTCCACGATCCAGACCATCTCCTGCGCGCAGTCGGCGATGGTCTCGGAGGCGGTCGCAAGGTGGAGCATGCCCCTGAGGCGCGAGGGCTCCTCTATCTGCCGCGCGGCCAGAAGTACCCAGCGCTCGAGACGGTAGCGCATCTCGTCCATCTCATCCTCAATGGCGACGACTTCGCGGGCGAGCCCGGCATCGTAGTAGAGGAGGGCGGAATAGGCTAACCCCACTGCGACCTCGGAGAGGTTCTTCATCTCGATCAGGACGTCCACAGCCCGCTCCAGTTCCGAGAGCTGCGCCGCGTCCTCGACGGGCGTAGGAGAACCTCCGGCGGGCTGCGCCCCGGCCATCTCCCTGAGCTCGGCGACGCCCTCTGGAGGGCCCTGCAGAAAGAGCACGTCGCCCGCTCGTAAGACGTCGTCCGGCTCGGGGTCGAAGTGCCACTCGTTGTCCGAACGGACCGCGATGGGCCGCATCCCTGTCTCCGTGGGGAGGTCCACGGCCTCCAAGGCCCGGCCGTCCAAGGCGCTCTCGGGGTGTACCCGGACTCGTGAGGGTATCTCCTCGGCCTCCGGTATGTCGTGCAAGAGCTCCGGCGGAATGCCCAAACGTTTCACCACGATCTTGGCGATGTCGTACGCGGCGTTGCCGATCTTCTCTATGTCCTGCACGACCTGGAGTATTCCGGCCATCTGCTCGGAGTCGGCCGGGCTGCGGGCCGCCAGGATCGCTAAGCTGCGCATGTCAAAGACGAGCTCGTTCAGGCGCTCCTCCAGCCTGAAGACCTCCTCGGAGAGGTCCTCGGAGTCGTAGAAGATAGCCGCGTAGGCCAGGTCCACCATAAGCTCCGAGGTGTTCTTCGCCTCGGCGAGCATGTCCTTGAGGTTTCGTGGTCGCGTGTCGCGCATAGTCTTATTACTCCACCAATCCGAAGACTACCAGGGAAATTATAAAGCTGATGAAGCCCAAGAGGTCCACTGTCGCGGTGATGATCGGGATCCCGTACGTATCCGGGTCAAGACCGACGCGGTAGCTGACGATCGAACCGTAGTAAGCCGCGAAAGCGGCGGCGGTCGTGGCTATGAGGCCCGCCAGAGTGCTTACCCCAAGCATCACGAGAAAGCCGGGGCTCAGGCTGGTGGTCTCCAGGCCCAGCGTCGTGAGCAGGTCGGGACTCAGCTGGCTCATGGCCACGGCCAAAAAGTGCGACGCCCCGCCGATGAACAGGTACACCCCGGTGGCGAAGATGTAGACCAGGCTAAAGTCCCTGAAGGTGCTCATCGGGGGTAATGCCCGGGGGGGCAGGAGACCGAGGTGTATCTTTGAGGAGAGCCGGCTGGAGAGGATGCCCCCCAAAGCTCCGCCCTCTTGCAAGAACGCCGGCAGCAGTATGAGCAGGGCCGCCAGCTCCACGAAGACCTCTTTGCGGTCCTCTAGGGCGACGCCGACGAGGATTGTCACCGTCCCGGTCATGGCCAGTATCGGTAAAGACTCGGCGAGGATGCGGCCCAAGTTCGGGGCGCCGACCCTAAACGCCACGACCACTACGGCTATGGCTATGCCGATCAAAGCGATGGCCAAAGAGCTTGAGAAGATGGGGATCCCGATCAAGAACGTCGCCAGGACCAACGCCGGGAGCGTCAGTATGTCGCCGCAAGCCGTGATCATGGGCGCCGCAATGTTGTCCAAGTCCCAGCCGCGTGCGACGCTCAGGCGGGCCACCACGACGGTGATCCCCAAGAGCAACACCCCGGCCAACACCCCGCCGACGGTCGAGATCACGACGTAATCAAAGACCGAAAGCTCCGTCTCCACCCCCAAGAAGTCGCACAAAAACCGGGCCATGAACGCCAAGAACACGCCGGAGATGAGCGACAGGACCGCTGACGCCTGCACGTTCTCTGCAAGCACCCCCCGCCTGAGGTTCAAGCTAAAGAGGCCAGTCTGTATGGCGGTTGAGAGCCTGCTACCCATCGCCCCGAAGATGGCCCCACGCATCCCGATGGCCGCCGGGATCAGAACCGCCAGGCCCACCAGCTCGTCCAGGAGGCCGGCGATGCCCGCGAGTGCGATGCCGGCTACGAGCTCCCCTGTCGAGGAGATGAAGAGCGCTGCGAATCCCTGTCTTAGGGATTCCTTTTCTTCGGTCAGATAACCGAAGACGCGCGGCCGGATCCTCGGCCGCGCGCGCAGCCGCCGCCGAATGCTCCCGATTTTCTCGGACTCTCCGGCGCGCTCTTTCCGGCCCCTGATCCGAAACCTTCTTCGCTCTTTCTCAGGCACGGTAGAGGTATAGCCGGTGCCTGAAGCATTGTAAAGAGCCTTGCGGCGATTAGGGGTCGGCAAAATGGCAAGCCGATGGTAAAGCCGGTCTCCGACGGTCGGCTCAGTCGAAGTCCGTGGGTAGGTTCGGGTTGCGGTGTGCTCGAAGAAGCAGGAGATCTGGGCCGGGATAAGTTGGGTAAGCTAGAGCGAGGGAAGATTCTCTTAACCAAAGACCCCGACCTCAGCGGCGTCCACCCGAGGCACTGGCTCTTCGTTCAGGAGGATCTCGCACAAGAAGTTCAGCTTGTAGTCGTCGTAGGGGAGGGGCGGGTGCCCGTGCCTATCCCGGTCGTAAAAGGAGACGAGTCTTATCGCCCGCATGCGGTACCCGGAATCCTCGCGTACCTCTCGAGCTGTGGCCTCGGTGGGCGACTCACCGATGTTGGCCCAGCCGCCAGGGAGCGACCAGAGATCATCCTCCTTCTCTTTTATGAGCAGGATCTCGCCGTCGCGGAACACCATCACCATGATGTCCACCTTCGGGGTTGCGGGCCAGCTTCACGGGCGAAGAGGTTCCGAACGGCAATTATCTACTTGACGCAGGTTGAAAGTCTTAGGGTGCCTGCGTCAAAGAGATAATTATCATTTGGCTTAATCTTCGGCAGAAAGCTACGCACCCTCCCAGCCGTGGACTAGGTACCGCTCGAAGGTAGTAAGCTCAGGGTACTCTCGGCGCAAGGCAGCGATGTCCGCCTCGTAGCCCATGTTATTGAACCACCGATGGCCGCATACTCTTCGCCCATCTGCTCCTCAAATGGGACCCAGGGCACAGGGAAGTAGCAGATCTCCTCTCTACCGTCCGACGTCGCTGCCGACTGGCGAGATGGGGTTGAGACGGCTCTCTATCTCCTCGCGGCGGCCCTCAAGGAAGGGCGGTAGTGAGAGGCGTTCGCCGAGGTGCCGCGCATCCTCGTCGGTGGCGAAGCCGGGGCCGTCGGTGGCGATCTCGAAGAGCACACCGCCCGGCTCCCGGAAGTAGATGGAGCGGAAGTAGTAGCGATCTATCTGCGGCGTCACGCCCAATCCCGCGGCCTGGATCCTCGCCCGCCACTCCTTATGTTCCTCGTCGTCGGGTGTCCTAAAGGCAACGTGGTGCACACCGCCTCGCCCCAGGTGCGCCACCGGGGCATCCGGCTTCTCGATGACCCGTACCTCAGCCCCCGGTCCTCCCGGCCCAACCTCGAAGATGGTGACCCGAGCGCTATCCTCCTCGTACTCGTCCTTCCCTCGGAACCCGAGCACCTCGGTGAGCACCCACGCCGTCGGTGCCAGCTCCCGCACGGTGAGGTCTACGGCCCCCAAACCCCTTATCCCGTACTCTTGGGGCACGGGGCTCTTCTCCCATGGGATGCCCCCCGCAACGCCTGCGTCCCCACCGGTCCCACCATCGTTCGCGAGGCGGAGGCGCTGGCCCTCGGGATCGGCGAAGGAGATTGACGGCCTCTCGCGTTCCTCGGTACCGCGGTGCTTCACCCCGAACTCTTCGAGCCGTGCCGCCCACCACTCGAGCGCCTCGCGCCCGGGGACCCTGAGTTCCGTAGTCGAGATCTCGCCCGTGCCCGGGCGGTTCGGGGCGATCCTTAACTGGGGCCAGTCAAAGAAGGTGATCTCCGTTCCCGGCCTCCCCAGCTCATCCCCGTAGAACAGGTGATAAGCTGAAACGTCGTCCTGGTTCACCGTCTTCTTTACCAGCCTCAAGCCAAGGACCTCCGTATAGAACACGACGTTCTCCGAAGCCTCGGTGGTCACCGCTGTGAGGTGGTGCAAACCGCCCAGTTCCATATCAGTTCTCCTTCCGTTCTCGTCACCCAACATACCACGGCACTATAAAAAATCAAGTAATATGTAGAATTGGGTGCAAGATGGTATACTAGCTCCATTATGGGGAGCGATGACTATATCTCTTGCCCGGCCTACACGGCGATCGAGGTTCTGCAGGAGAAGTGGGTATTGCACATCATCGGTGTCCTCCTGGAGGGCTCCCGGGGGTTCAACGAGCTGAGCCGGGCGATAGGATGCAACCCCGCCACGTTGGCGCAGCGCCTCGACCGTTTGGAGGCTCTGGGGATCGTTAAAAAAACCGTACACTCGGTGATGCCGCCGCGCACGGAGTATGAGTTGAGCCCGGCGGGGTTGGCCTTGGAGGAGGTCATCGGCGCCATAGATCGCTGGTCGCGCGAGCACTTGGGGACGGCCTCCAATCGGGGGAGGGTCGCTTCATAGCCGCCTAAAGGCGTGCCTCTTCGCCTTAGAGCCGGTTTCAAACTTTACCTGTACTAAAAGCCTGAACAGATTGTGGCGGCAAGCAAATGTACGGCAGCGAGTACTGCAGAGGTCCAGCTCTGCAAGTGAGGAGATCACCGACAAAGGGCTCTGACGTGATGGCGGCGCCTTATTCGCTACTCAAGTCGCTCAGGAGCTCGCCGCGAGCAACGCGCAAGGGTAACATGACGCCATGAAGCGGGGTATCCACACCTTCTTGCCGACGAGTAGGGTCTACTTCGGCGCCGGCAGCCTGAACGAGCTAGAAGAGGAAGCCCGGTCGTATGACCGGGCCTTCGTCGTCGCCGGGCGCACGTTGAACGAGGAGACCGACCTAGTGCGCCGGGTGGAGCGCCTGCTCGGGGGGCAACACGCTGGTACCTACGACGGCATGAGCCAACACACCCCCGGCAGCGCCGTCGAGAGGGCGGCAAAGGAGGCCAAAGACGCGGACCTTCTGGTAAGCGTCGGCGGCGGGAGCGTCATAGACGGGGCGAAGGCCGTGGCGGCGAGGGTTGGTTATCCCACGCAGGTCGCGGTGCCGACCACGCTCTCGGGGGCGGAGTGGTCACACCTGGTTGGCGTTACGGACGAAGAAGCGGGACGTAAGAGCGGCTTCGCTGACGAGCAGGCCGTCCCGGTGGTCGTGATCCTGGACCCTGAGGCGACGCTTTTTACTCCGGAGAAACTCTGGCTCTCGACCGGCATCCGGGCCCTCGACCACGCCATCGAGGGTTTTTTGGGCAAGGGGGAACACCCGATAGAGGACGTCCTCGGCCTCGAAGGGGCCCGGCGCCTCGTCGAATACCTCTCACGCTCTAAGGCGGAGCCGGAGGATCTGGAGCTACGTCTGGAGCTACAGCTCGCGGCGTGGATGGCGTACTTCGGACCCTTGAACACCCCGATGGGGCTCTCGCACAACCTGGGGCGCAGGATCGGGGCGAGCTACGGCGTCCCTCACGGCTACACCTCTTGCATTACCCTGGCACCGACGCTCGAAGTCGTTGGCGACAGGGTGCCGCGCGAACGCTGGGGACGACTCGCGAGCGCTCTCGGCGGAGACCCCGCCGAGAGCGTCACTGCCCTCGTAGAGAAGCTGGAGCTCCCGAATCGCCTGAGCGAGGTAGGCGTGCCCGAAGAAGACCTGGAAGAGGTAGCCGGAGAGTTCGGGGATATGGCCGGTGTAGCTCTGGAGATACTCCGCCGGGCCTACTGAATTTGGGCCTGCGCCTTAGGGAGTTCGCCATCCTCAACCGGGTGCCGCACGCCTGGCTCGACCTGGAAGAGGACGAGGGAGAGGACGAGGGAGCCGAGGCCTTGCTAAGAGAGTTGGATACCTCCTACCCGGGGATCGTCGGAACGGGTTCTCGAAACTGACGGCGGTAGAGGTCGGCGTAGAGGCCTTGCTTTTCTAGCAGCGAGGCGTGGCTCCCGCGCTCGGCGATGCGGCCGTTCTCTACCACCAGGATCAAATCCGCGTTGCGAATGGTGCTGAGGCGGTGCGCTATCACCACGCTCGTGCGGCCCTTGAGCAGCGTGCTCAGGGCCTCCTGGATGAGGGCCTCGGTACGAGTATCAACGTTGCTCGTCGCCTCGTCAAGGATGAGGATGCGCGGGTCGGCCAGTACCGCCCGGGCGAAGGAGACGAGCTGGCGTTGGCCCCCGCTCAAGGTCCCGCCACCCGCCCCCAAATGGGTGTCGTAGCCGTCCGGCAGGGTGGTGATGAAACCGTGGGCGCTCACAGCGCGGGCAGCGGCTTCGATCTCCTCCCGGCTGGCCTCCAGTCGGCCGTAACCGATGTTCTCCGCGACGGTCCCGGAGAAGAGGAACGGTTCTTGCAGGACGGTCGCGATCCCTTTTCTAAGACTTCTCCGTTCCACCTCGCGCACGTCGTGACCGTCCACCCGCACCGCTCCGGCGCTCACTTCGTAGAAGCGGGGGATGAGGTTGGCGATCGTGGTCTTGCCCGCCCCCGTCGGCCCTACCAGCGCGACCGTCTGCCCCGCCTCGACGACGAGGTTTATGCCGCGGAGCGCGAGTCTGCCTGGCTCATAGGCGAAGGTTACGTTCACGAACTCTATGCGGCCTTCTATCGAGTCGAGCTCGAAGGTGCCGGGTGGGTCGGGGGGTTCGGGTTCCTCATCGAGGATGTTGTGGATGCGTTCTGCCCCGGCCAAAGCCGCCTGGGCCTGGGTGTAGACCTGTGAGGCGAGTTGGATGGGGCGGAAGAACTGCTGCACATAGATCAGGAACGCCGCCAAAAGGCCGACGGTCAAGGTGCCGGTCATGACCAGGTACCCACCGTAGCCGATCACGACCGTGGTGGAAAGCGTGCTCAAGACGTCTATCGCCGGGGCGAAGGCCGAGGTGATGCCCACAGCCTGTACGTTGGCTTGGCGGTTGGCGGCGTTGCGTTCCCGGAAGCGTTCGATGTTCGCCTCGGTGCGGTTGAAGGCCTGCGCTTCGCGGACACCAACGATCTCCTCCTGCAAGCCCGCCGTCACGTCGCCCACCGTCTCGCGCGTTGTCCGGAAGGCCCGACGAGCGCGGCGGGCGAAGTAGACGTTCGTAAGGAGCATCGCCGGGATAATAGTGAAGCATACCGAGGCCAAGCGCCAGTCGAGGATGAGCATCGCGGCGACGACCCCGATCAGGCTGAAGAACGAGCCGAGAAGCTGCGTCAGTCCCTGCGAGAGCAGCTGGTTCAGGGTGTCCACGTCGTTCGTCACCCGGCTCATCAGGTCGCCCACCGGACGCCTGTCGAAGAAGCCCAAGGGCAGCCGCTGGAGCCGTTCGAAGATGCGCTCCCGCAAGGTAGCAAGGATGCTCTGGCCGACCGAGCCGACCTGCAAAATCTGACCGCGCGAGGCGAAGGTCCCGACGAGGTAAACCCCCAAGAGCAGCAGCATCGTCCACAGAAGACCGTTTACGTCGCCCTCCAGGATGGAGCGGTCAATAGCGTGCCCGATCAGGTACGGTCCGCCCGCCTGTGCCCCCGCCCCGAGCACCACGAGCACTAAAGCGAGTACCAACTGGCGGCCGTACGGCCGTAGCTCGCCCAGCAAGCGCCGCGCCGTGGCGCCCTTGTTCTCGGCCTTCTCTCGCGGCGTCCTGGCGAGGGACTCGATGCTCCGCATCCCCACGGTTACTCGCGGCCCCCGTTCGGGGAAGCCTCGTCCTCGCCGCTTCGGGCGCCGGCGACGACGGGTTCCTTGAGCACCTGCGATCCCAGTATCTCATTGTAGAGCTCGCTAGTGCTTAGGAGCTCCTCGTGAGTGCCCATCGCGGCGATCTCGCCTCCGTCGAGGACCAGTATGAGGTCCGCGTCACGCACGGTGCTTATCCTCTGGGCGATGACAAAGACCGTGCGGTGGCCCTCGCGCATCATCCGGTCGAGCGACTCCTGGATGGCTGCCTCGGTCTCGGCGTCCACCGCCGAGGTGCTGTCGTCGAGGATCAGGAGCCGGGGATCCACGAGCAGCGCTCGCGCTATCGCTATCCGCTGACGCTGTCCGCCCGAGAGGCCGATGCCCCGCTCGCCGATGACGGTGTCGTAGCCGTCCGGTAGCGCGCGGATGAACTCGTCTGCCTGAGCCGCGCGAGCCGCCGCCTCTACCTCTTCCCGCGACGCGTCGGGCCTGCTGTAGGCTATGTTATCGCGCATGGGGCCGGAGAAGAGGAGTGAGCTCTGGAGCACTACTCCGATCTGGGAGCGTAAGGAAGAGAGCGTCACGTCGCGGACGTCGTGGCCGTCGAGGCGTACGCTGCCTTCCGTCACGTCGTAGAAGCGAGGGATCAGGTTGACCAGCGTCGATTTGCCGGAGCCGGTCGTACCCAAGATGGCCACCGTCTGCCCCGGCTCGGCCACGAAACTTATGTCGTGAAGTGTGTCGCGCTCGCTCCCAGGGTAGCGGAAGCTCACGCCGTCGAACTCGACCCGGCACGAGAGGGGGGGGAGGGGCATGGCGTCGGGCTTGTCCTGTACCTCCAGGGGTGCGTCGAGGACCTCGAAGACCCGCTGGGAAGAAGCGCCGGCACGCGAGATTTGGGCGGCCAGGAAGCCTATCGTCAGGATAGGGAAGAGCAAGAAGCCGAGGTAGGTGTTGAAGGCGACCAGCTCACCGATGGTGAGGCTTCCCCCGATCACCTGCAGCCCGCCGAAGAGGATGATGATTAAGGTGCCAAAGTTGGCGACGAGGAAGACGAACGGGAAGTTGTTCGAGAAAGTGCGGACGGTTTCGAGGTTTCTATCGAGGAGCTCGTTGTTCACCGAACGGTAGCGGGCGCCCTCGTAGTCCTCGCGGACGAACGTCCGGATCACGCGTATCCCCGCCAGGTCCTCTTGCAGCACCGAGTTCAGCCGTCCGAGCGTTTGCTGCACCTCCCTGAAGAGCGGCCCGATCCTGCGGACGAAGCGCAGGAGCAGCACGAAGATGACCGGCACTATGGAGAGTGCCATAAGGGCCAGCCGCCACTCCGTCCAGAGCAGGAGCGCCGTCGTGCCCAGAAGCATCACTACAGCCGCGGCGAGCTGGACCACGCCGCTCCCGACGAAAGTCCGGATCTGCTCGACGTCGCTGGTCAACCTGGTAACGAGCTGTCCGGTCTCCACCTGATCGTAGTAGCCAAACCCTAGGCGTTCGATCTTGGCGAAGAGGTCGTTCCTGAGGTCGTACGCTACCCCCTGCGACGCCCTCTCGGCCAGGTACCCCTGCAAGAACTGGAATAGCCCGCGCAAAAGAGCCGCTCCGGCGAGCCCCCCGACCGCGAGCAGGATGACGTTCAAGCTACGCGGAGCTATGCCCTCGTCTATGGCGATCCGGATCAACTGCGGAGTAGTCAGGCTCGCCGCCGACGCCAGAAGCAGCGCCAAGAAAGCCCCGAACGCCCCGCCCTTGTACGAGCGCAGATAAAGGAGAGCCCGGCGTACGGCCACCAGGCCGCTCCCGGAGTCTTCCCGTCTTCCGGAAGCTCCTTCCGGGGGATCGCCCCCTCGACGCCGGGGTTCACGACTGCTGATCGTCATCGCCTCCTCTTCCCTGCCTCAACGACGAAACGCGCTACCGGCGGCGGATTTTGCGCGGTCGTATTTCCAGCCGAGGATCTCGATTACCGTCGAGACGTCTTCTTGATCCCGTATAGGGGGGTAGCTAACGTAGCCCTTCGCTCCCACCCGATGCGGGCGGGAGCGGCCCCCCTTGAGGAGGCCTTCGTGCATCTCCGGCGTGACGGGGAGGTCCGCTATCCGGTCACGGTGGATGTGTCCGCTCTCACGCTTCTCATAGCGGAACGCGACGGCGCCGAACCTGCCCGGAGCAGAGGTCACTCCCGGCCAGCGGAGCGCCTCCTGCTCGATGGTTACCGCGTCGCCGTCCATCATTCCTCCCTCTCCTGGAGAAGTTGCTTGTTCCTTCGCGGGTGACTCACCTTTTG
>JALZFJ010000233.1 GCA_030867425.1 Actinomycetota bacterium
GTCGGGACCATCCTGGGCGAGCACAGGATTAACATCGGCAACATGGCCGTCGGACGCAGCGCCCCCGGCGCCCCCGCCGCCATGGCCATCACGGTAGACGAGCCTGTCCCCGAAGAAGTCATAAGGAGCCTGCTCGAAGTCCCCGGCTTCACCGAGGCTCGGGCCGTGAGTCTGTAGGACTATGGCGGCGAGCATCGAAGACGTCCTCAACCGCTACCGGCCCTACGGCCCGATCTTCAGGCCTGGCGACAAGGCACCTATAAGCGGCACCTACATCTGCGACCGGGGAACCATGCTCCCCCCGGTCCGCGTCCAACTCACGAAGGGCGACGAGTTTCCGGAGGCCGAGGGCCTGGGCACCCACACCCGCTGGCGCGAGACGAACATACAAGCCTAGAGCGTTCGATCTCGGCTCGCCGGGTTTATCCCTCCACGCTCGTCCCGTGCCCTTCGAGCTTCGGCCCCCTGACCGTAAAGACCTCCACCGCCAACGCCTCGCCCAAAAACCGCACGCTCTGCGGGGTCCCCGTGAGGCCGCGGGAGACGAGGACGCCTATGCCCTCGTCCCCCTCCATGCGCAAAGGCTCCCCCGGCCGATGTCGGGAAGCTTTAGCTTTCGGCGAGCAGCGCGGTCGCGGCCGCGTTTAGCTGGATCACGGAACGCAGGTAGGGGAGGTTTAGCTTGTCGATCGTGTCGGTGGCCTTGTGGTACCAGGGGTAGCCGTCGTACTTTGTGCTGTCAGTCATTATGACCGCCGGTAAACCGGCGTTCCAGAAATGCTCGTGGTCGGAGCGGCGCAGGCAATCGTCGCCCACGTCGAGCGGCGAGTTGATGATCTCCGAGGCGCGCAGGATGGCATCGTCTATGGGACCAGCCTGGTTGCAGGTTCCCATCACCGCCTCGAACCCGCCTTCGTCGTAGCCGATCATGTCGGTGTGCAGGTTGCCGATGATCGCGCCTTCGCCTTCTTGCCTGAGGACGTCGCTCACGACGCTCTTCACGTAGCGGGAGCTCCCGACCAAGCCCACTTCCTCCAGGTCATAAGCTACGAAGTGGACCGTGTGCTCGGGATTAAGCTGCTTCAACGCCCTCGCGCTCATCAGGATCGAGACCAGGCCGCTCGCGTCGTCGCTCGCCCCGGCGTTGTAGACGGAGTCCAGGTGCGCGGTCACCCACAGGTGTTTACCGCCACTGGTCCCTTCTAGAGTTGCCTCAACGTTGAATCCACTCTCGTCGTCCAGGTCGAACTCTAGGACGCGCGCGGGGATGCCCATCGCTTCGAAAGAAGATCGAACGTACTCGGCGGCCGCGCGCCTTCCCTCCTCGCTCCCGCGCTCCTCGATGGTGACCGGGCCGCCGTCGAGCGGGGCGGGGGATTCTCCTGTCAGGTGGGCCAGGCTCTCACGGATCGAGGCTTCGTCTATCCCGGCCGCCGCAGCCTCGGCGACTTTCGGCGACGGCTCCGCGACCGAGATCTCTTCGGCCGGTTGTGTGGTGGTTTCCGGTTCGGCGTTGGCCCCCTCCTCGGAGTTACCACAACCGGCCATCACAACCGTGATGGCAAACGCGACGATGACCCCGGCGAGCCTGGTCGAGAGCGTAGAAGACGCTGGTCGGACGCGTTTCGGCATCAGTTCGATGTTAAGATCCGGCGCTGGGGATTGAACACATACCCAATGTTTATCTGAAAAGTCGGCTGTGTGCCACTCTCGGGATCGCCACGTTCATTGGCCCGTTTGGGCCTGATCGGAGGGCCGATGGTAGAGAACGGAGACCGCTCCGTGCACCGCGAGGTTTAATGCGCTAACTTTACTTACACACGCCGCAATGGCCGGCGGGCGTAGGTACAGACCGTTACCAGACGGAAGTGAGGTTTTTCGTTCATGAAGGTAGGCTACTTTCTGTCCTGCGAGGAGTGGGGGCCACGCGAGCTCTTGGAGCAGGCCCGGATGGCCGAGGAGGCTGGCTTCGAGGCGCTATGGATCTCCGACCACTACCACCCGTGGAACGAGGAGCAGGGGAATAGCCCATTCGTATGGTCGGTGATCGGGGGCCTCTCCGAGGTCACCTCCCGTGTAAAGGTCGTCACGGCCGCGACTTGTCCGACGATGCGCATCCACCCGGCGGTCATAGCCCAGGCGACCGCGACCTCCGCCGCGATGCTACCGGGGCGCTTCGAGTTCGGCGTCGGGAGCGGCGAGAACCTTAACGAGCACGTCTTCGGCGACGCGTGGCCGTCCACGGACGTGCGCCTAGAGATGCTTGAGGAAGCTATAGAGGTTATACGCCTTTTGTGGGAGGGTGGCACGAAGGATCACGAGGGCAAGCACTACCGGGTCGAGAACGCCCGGATCTACACCCTCCCCGACGAGACGCCCCCGATCCTCGTCTCCGGCTTCGGTCCCAAGGCGACCCGCCTCGCCGCGAGGATTGGCGACGGCTACGTAAACGCCGTCCCCGACGCCGAGCTCCTGCACCTCTTCCGCTCCTCGGGCGGCGGCGACAAACCCGCCCACGGCGCCTTCAAGGTCTGCTATGGCGAGGACGAAGCGGAGGCCCGCAAGATCGCCCACCGGCTCTGGCCGAACGACTTGCTCCCCGGCGAGCTCGCCGCGGTCTTGCCAACCCCGGCCCACTTCGAGCAGGCCGCCCAGCTGGTCACCGAGGAGATGGTCGCGGAGGCCGTGCCTTGCGGCCCCGACTCTGAGCCGCACCGGGAGATGATCCATCAGTTCGCCGACGCCGGCTACGACGAGGTCTACGTTCAGCAGATCGGACCGAACCAGAAAGCCTTCTTCGACTTCTACGAGAAAGAGATCCTGCCGGAGTTCCGTTAGAGCACGACGAAGGGTGGATCTAAGCTTCGTACCCGATGCTGCTGTGGGGTTGCCTCGCTGCGGTGCAAGCCGAACGGTCACCAGTATATTTGACAATGTCAACCGAATAATAGACACTGTCATTTATCTGTTAGCGTGGTGTTGGGGGTTACGCCAATGGTTGAGAGCGATTTCGATCGGCGCGTAGGAGCCGTGCGGCGCTTCAATAGGTTCTGGACCCGTCAGATCGGGGTGTTACAGGATGGGTATCTGGAGAGCCCGTTCTCCCTGACGGAGGTGCGCGTGCTCTACGAGTTCGCCCACCGCGAGGAGACCACGGCGAGCGAGCTCAGCAAGGAGCTAGGGCTGGACGCGGGTTATCTGAGCCGCATCTTGCGTGGCTTCGAAGAGCGTGGTCTGATCGGCAAGAAGTCCTCCGAAGCAGATGGACGAAGGAGTATCTTGTGGCTAACGGAGCAAGGACGAGAGGCCTTCGCCACGCTCGACACACGCTCGCACGACGAGGTCGGTGTGATGTTGGGTGGCCTGTCCCCAGCGGAGCAAGGTCGCTTGGTCGAGGCGATGCGCACCATAGAAGGTCTCCTCAGCTATCAGCCTGAGCTAAAGGTTCCGTATCTTCTGCGGCCCCACCAACCCGGCGACATGGGCTGGATCGTGCACCGCCACGGCGTACTTTACGCCCGAGAGTACGGATGGGACGAGCGATTCGAGGCGCTCATCGCGGAGATCGTGGCGGAGTTTATACAGCAATACGACCCGAAGCGAGAGCGCTGCTGGATCGCCGAGAGGGACGGCGAGATCGTCGGCTCGGTATTTCTCGTCAAGCAGTCGGAGGAGGTCGGCAAGCTGCGTCTTCTACTCGTCGAGCCCTCGGCGCGGGGCTTGGGCATCGGTAGACGCCTCGTGCAGGAGTGCGTGCGCTTCGCCAAGCAAGCAGGCTACGGCAAGATCACATTGTGGACGAACGACGTGCTACGCGCTGCCCGCCGCATCTACGAAGAGGCCGGCTTCCGCATCGTCCACGAAGAGCCACACCACAGCTTCGGACACGACCTGGTAGGCCAGACCTGGGAGCTGGAGCTGTGAGCACCCTCGTAAAGGGAGCAGGGCTTGATGAGACCATCGAAGCTCGCTATCGCAGCGTCCGATGCTGCCTGGGTCGGTTCCCCGGCAAGGGACCTTATTACTGCTCGGGGTCGTAGGCCAGGTTTGGAGCGAGCCACTTCTCGGCCTCTTCTAGCGGCATGTCCTTGCGTTTGGCGTAATCAGAGGCCTGATCCCGCCCTATCTCGGCGACACCGAAGTACCTTGAGTCCGGGTGGGAGAAGTAGAAGCCGCTGACCGCCGAGGGTGGGTACATGGCGTAGCTCTCGGTTAGCTTGATGCCGGAGTTCTTCTCCGCGTCCAGGAGATCCCACAAGAGTCCCTTCTCGGTATGCTCCGGGCAGGCCGGGTAGCCAGGTGCAGGCCGGATGCCGCGGTACTCCTCCTTGATAAGGGCTTCATTGTCGAGTTGCTCGTCCGCCGCGTAGCCCCAGAACTCCTTGCGGACCCGCTCGTGCATGAGCTCTGCGAACGCCTCGGAGAGGCGGTCGGCCAAAGCCTGCACCATGATGGCGTTGTAGTCGTCGTTGTCGTCCCGGAAGCGCTGCGAGACTTCGGCCGCGCCGAGCCCGGCGGTCACGGCGAAAAAGCCCATGTAGTCCTCCAACCCCGACTCCTTCGGGGCGACGAAGTCCGCTAAAGAGCGGTTGGGACGGCCCGGTGGCTTGGCCCTCTGTTGTCGCAGGAAGTGAAACTCCTTCAGCACTTCTTTTCGTGACTCGTCGGCGTAGACTTCGATGTCGTCGTTGGGTAAGGCGTTGGCCGGGAAGAGACCTATGACCGCGCGGGCTATTAGCCACTTCTCCGCGATGAGGCGGTCCAGGAGGTTCTGAGCGTCGTCGAAGAGTTTGCGTGCCTCCGTGCCCTTCTCGGGGTCGTCCATGATCTTGGGGTAGCTCCCCTTCATCTGCCAGGAGTGGAAGAAGAACGTCCAATCTATGTAGTCTCGGATCTCCTCTAACGGGTAGTCGTCGAACTCCTTGACTCCTAGGACGTTTGGCCTGGGCGGGGCGTACTCCTCCCACTCTATCTTCGTCCTGTTGGCCCGCGCCTTTGCGAGGGGGGCGAGCATGGTGCTGGACCTGCGCCCGGCGTGCTTGGCGCGCACCTCTTCGTACTCGGCGGCGATCTGATCCGCGTAGGCTACCTTGCGGCCTTCGCTCACCAGGTTCTGGACCACGCCTACGGCTCTTGAGGCGTCTTTCACATGGATCGTGGGATGCTCGTAGTTCGGCGCTATTTTGACCGCCGTATGCGTTTGCGAGGTTGTCGCCCCGCCGATAAGCAGGGGGATTTTAAAGTCCTCGCGCTGCATCTCCTTGGCGTTGTGCACCATCTCGTCCAGGGAAGGGGTGATCAGGCCCGAGAGCCCGATTATGTCCGCGCCGCTCTGCTTCGCGGTATCCAGGATCTTGGCCGCCGGCACCATCACCCCGAGGTCTATCACCTCGAAGTTGTTGCACTGCAAAATGACGCTGACGATGTTCTTACCGATGTCGTGCACGTCGCCCTTCACGGTCGCCATTACGACCGTGCCCTTGGGCTTGGAAGTCTCGGTCTTCTGCTCCTCGATGAACGGCACGAGGTACGAGACGGCTCGCTTCATCACGCGCGCGCTCTTGACCACCTGCGGCAGGAACATCCTTCCCGACCCGAAGAGGTCCCCGACCACGTCCATCCCATCCATGAGGGGACCCTCGATTACCTCCACCGGCTGGTCGTATTGCTGGCGCGCCTCCTCGGCGTCCTCCACGACGTACTCGGCGATGCCTTTGACGAGCGCGTGCTCCAGGCGCTTCTCCACCGGCCAGGAACGCCACTCCAGGGTCTCCGTCTCCCTCGTCTCGTCGTCCCGGTCGCGGTACTTCTCGGCCAGCTCCAGTAGTCGCTCGGTGGCGTCGCTACGACGGTTCAGGACCACATCCTCGACGGCCTCGCGCAACTCCTCGTCTATCTCGTCGTAGACCGCGAGTTGGCCGGCATTCACGATGCCCATCGTCAGGCCGGCGTTGATGGCGTGATAGAGGAAGACGGCGTGTATAGCCTCGCGCACCGGGTCGTTGCCGCGGAACGAGAAGGAGACGTTGGAGATGCCGCCCGAGGTCTTGGTGTGGGGGAGGTTTTGCGAGATCTCACGAACCGCCTCGATGAAGTCCACGCCGTAGTTGTTATGCTCCTCGATACCGGTGGCGATGGCGAAGACGTTGGGGTCGAAGATTATGTCTTCTGGCGGGAAGCCGACCTTACCAGTGAGGATGTGGTAAGCGCGGTCACAGATCTCCACCTTCCGCTCCTTGGTGTCTGCTTGGCCCTCCTCGTCGAAGGCCATCACGATTACGGCGGCGCCATACTTCCTCAAGAGCCTGGCTCGCCGGATAAACTCTTCTTCGCCTTCCTTCATGCTTATCGAGTTGACCACCGGCTTGCCTTGCACGCACTTGAGGCCCGCCTCGACGATGGACCATTTGGAGGAGTCGATCATTACCGGCACTCGTGAGATGTTCGGCTCGGAGGCGATAAGGTTGAGGAAGTTGACCATCGCTTCCTCGCCCTCGAGCATCCCCTCGTCCATGTTGACGTCTATTATCTGAGCGCCGTTCTCCACCTGGTTTTGTGCAACCTCCAGAGCCGTCTCGTAGTCGCCCGAGAGAATAAGGTCCTTGAACCGCCGCGATCCGGTGACGTTGGTGCGCTCGCCGACGTTCACGAACAGCGAGTCAGGCCCGATGTTGGCCGGCTCGAGCCCGCTCAGGCGCAACTTCGGCGGAAGCTCCGGCACCTCGCGGGGCGCATGACCGGAGACGGCCTCGGCTATGGCCTTTATGTGCTCCGGGGTGGTGCCGCAGCAGCCGCCGACGATGTTCAGCCAGCCATTCTCGGCCCACTCCCCGATCTCGGTAGCCATGTGCTCGGGGGTCTCATCGTACTCTCCGAACTCGTTGGGCAGCCCGGCGTTCGGGTAGGCGCTAACGTTCGTGTCGGCGATACCAGAGAGCTCTTCGATGTACTGCCTGAGCTCCGAAGATCCCAGAGCGCAGTTGAGACCGACGCTGATGGGCTCGGCATGGCGCACAGAGTTCCAGAACGCCTCCGTCACTTGTCCCGAGAGCGTCCGCCCGCTCGCGTCGGTGATGGTACCCGAGATCATGACCGGGACATCGAGGTTCTCCTCTTCAAGGTACTCCTTGATCGCAAAGATCGCGGCCTTCGCGTTCAAGGTGTCGAAGATCGTCTCGACGAGCAAGAGGTCCGCGCCGCCCTCGACGAGCCCGCTGGTCGCCTTCTTGTACGCCTCCTTGAGCTCGTCGAATGTGACGTTTCTTAAGCCAGGATTGTTCACGTCCGGGGAAAGGGAGGCCGTGCGGTTGGTAGGTCCTAAAGCGCCCGCCACGAAGCGCGGTTTGTCCGGCGTCTTCTCCGTAAAGCCCTCTACCACCTCGCGAGCGATGCGCGCTGACTCGTAGTTCAGCTCAAATGCCAGGTTCTCCAGCTTGTAGTCCTTCTGGGCGATAGAGGTGGAGCTGAAGGTGTTTGTCTCGATTATATCTGCGCCGACGTCCAGTACGGCCTCGTGGATGTCGCGGATTATTTGCGGTTGGGTGATAGAGAGCAGGTCGTTGTTGCCCTTTAGCTCTCCGGGATGGTCCTCGAAACGTTCCCCCCGGTAGTCCTCCTCCGAGAGCCCGTAACGCTGGATCATGGTTCCCATCGCGCAGTCCAGGAGGATGATGCGCTGCTTCAGCAGAGCCCGAAATTTCGATATCCGACCCTCTCTCTCTTCGTTGAACGTGCGTTCGAGAACCATGAACCTCTTTCTATATTCTGCTTAGTCCGTCCTTAGGAACCGTTGAGCGTCGCCTCGGCAAGGCGGGTACCCTCGACCATGTTCCTGAGCTTTTCATAGGAGATCTCCCAGGTGCGGGTTCTCAGGCCGCAGTCGGTGTTGACCTCGATGCGCTCCGGGTCGAGCACCTCCGCGGCGTGCAGGATGCGGTCTCGCACCAGCTCTGGGGGCTCGATGAAGTTCGAGTGGATATCTATGACCCCGAGCCCGATTTTGCCGTCCCACGTGCTCTCCTTGAACCTGGACAGCACGGAGTAGCCGGGGCGGTCTTCGGGCTTCGTGCCGAGCTCTAAGGAGTCGCGGTTCGAGAACTCGAGCTGCAGCTCGTAGCAGTCATCCAGCTCCTCAATGTGCGGGAAGAGGCTAGTGTAGTCGGAGAAGCAGATATGCATGCTGGCGCGGGCATTTACGCCCTCGCGGGTGGCGTTGAAGGTCTCGACGACGAGCGGGATCTCCTCCGGGCGGGTGGTGGCGGCGGGTTCGTCGATCTGGACCCAGGTAGCGCCGGCCTCGACGAGCCCTAGAACATTCGGACGGACCACGTCGCGAGCCGCGTCTACGCCGAACCTCCACCGGGGCTCGGTCCTCTTCTGCGCAGTGGCGCCGAGAAGCGTGCCGTCCCTGGCGTAGTACTCGTCATAGGACCAGTCCATGATTGTATAGGCGCCGGTAAAGGGGACCTTGACCTGGCGGTCTGTGTGAGACTGGACGAACTCGTACTCCTCGAGGTCGTAGACCGTCTCGACAAGGGGCTTCTCGACGACGGCGGCTTTGGTGTAGTACTTGTTGTCGAAAGCGCGTACCGTCCCGCGGGTCTCGAAGCCCTTCGCATGCCTGACGGCGTGGTCGTACATCTCGCTCCGGCGCTGCTCGCCGTCGTAGACCACGTCGAGGCCGGCGTTCTCCAGTAGCCGGAGACCGTAAAGGGCGGAGAAATTTTGTATGCGAGCCTTCTCCTCGTCTGTGAAGCCCATGCCTTTTATGAGAATTTCGTTTACGAGCACGTCATAGTCCTCTATCCCCAGCCGACTGCCCCACTTTTGGGCATCTTCAACATCGATCTTCTCGACGGGACGCCCGGCGATGGACTTCACACGCCAACCGGGTTTGGCTAGGCTGCCTATCTCGCGGGTCGTGAAGCGGACCTCGTTCATGCTACTGCTCTCCTTTCAGGATCCTGGCTGCGGCACCGAGGCGCAGCACCTTCTCGCGGGCTATCTTCTCCGGCACGAACTGCAGATCCCCGTTCGGCACGAGATGCAGCTCCGGCCCCTCCATCTCTCTGAGCAGGCTCCGCCCGAACTCGGCCAACTCTTCGGGCTCCTCCAAGAGAGAGTTTCGGGCATCCACGACCCCTGCGAGCAGCGTCTTCGGGAACGGGTGCGGCAGCGCCCTTACGTCCGTCGCGTAGAAGTCAACCCCGATCGCGTCGATCGGCAGCTCCAGGAATTCCTCGAGCAAGTTTCCGGCGTCCCCGAACGGCAGCTGGAGCGCGAGCGGCAACGGGCTTGGCAGTGCCTCGAGTGCCTCGCTCAGCCCGTACAGGTTGCTCCTCCCGCCGACGACCGCTGTCTCTTGCAGCACCACGTATGCGCAGCCATTCCCGGCGAGCCAGCGTATCTGCGGCCGGAGTATCCCTTCCGTGACCGCCTGTGGGTCGATCTCCCCCGCAGCCCACTCGGCTAAAGAATGGGGAGAAGGCAGCGTCGCCACCCACCTTTCCCGCGGGAGGTCCCCGACCCGGAAAAACGGCTCGGCGAGCGGCTCGATCAATCTCGGCCTCTCCATTTCGACCGTCGGGGCCCGGTAGAACGTGTTCGTGTTCAAAAAGCGCGTCAGGGGACCGGGGTGCAGCCCCTCCGCTGCCGTGTCGAACGTCCGGAAGATGTCCTGCCAGTTCAGCAAGCCGTCCGAGAAGTAGTCGAGACCTGCCTCCCTCTGGACGTCGAGAAAGGCCCGTAGGTCTGCATCCTGCTGAGTGGCGACCGACTCTACACTCGTACGGCCCCGGTCCAGGTCGCGAGTTGCCTGCACGAGCTCCTCCGAGCGGGCGTAGATGCCGGGTGCGTAGGCTTTTATCTCGGGCAACTCATCTTCTCCTTTTCTAGGGGCGGGTTTGAAAACCCGCCCCTAGACGTTCGGTTCTATGACGTCTCCGGCTAGATGTTGGCGCTATTGGACTCGCGGTCGGCCAGGAGCGTGCCCATCGCGCCGTCTCCCACGAGCAGGCGCCCCTCAAGCTTCTCTCTGAGGTCCAACGACTTCTCTTTGGCATTCAACAAAACATTTCCTCTCTCTAAGCGCATCTTGTCCGGGACAGGTAGGAGAGAGGTGCGGCCAAAAACATCCCTGCGCGCCTCATCTCTCGGAGTCCTCTCCGCGGGAGTTGGCACCTGCCGCAGTCTTTTGGTCATCCCGCCAGACTGCCGGTTGCCGCGGCTTCTAAGGGCCCGTCCCTCCACCGCTCTCGATGAGCACCACCCGGACCTAGAGTCCGGAACAGCCGAGCTATTACAGCACGATCACGGGGTTATTGCAACACCGCCGGGCCCATCGCCGCGGAGATGCCTCGTTATCTCTGCAGGGTCCGAGAGCGCACAGGCCGCCGTGATTCTGAGTTTGTGGGGAAGCGTGGTCTGGGCCCGCCTCGAGAAGACATCGTAGCCTTGCGCTTCGATGCGGTCCAGGATCGCCTCGTAGAGCCGCCGCGCCACGACGATCGGGTACTTCCGCCCGCGGGGTATGTAGCGTATCCCCTCGTCCGCCAACCTGTAGAGCGTCCGGGCGCGTGAGATCTCGAACCGCATCAACGCCACGAACCGCCCATCCACGACCCCCCGCCCCAGCTCCTCCTCCGCGTACCCGAAGCGCTCAAGGTCTTCGAGCGGCAGGTAGACCCGCTCCCGCTCCCAGTCCTCCTTCACATCCCGCAAGAAGTTCGTGAGCTGCATCGCCACGCCCAACGCCTCGGCGTGCGGGTCGGCCTCCTCGTCGGTGACGCCGACCACGCGGCACATCATGAGACCCACGACTGCGGCGCTCCCGTAGGTGTACTCCTCCAGGTCTTCGTAGGTCGGGTAGCGGAAGATGTGGGTGTCCATCTTCATGCTCCTCAAAAAAGCTACTATGAGCCCCGGCCCGATGTTGCGCACGAGCACCGTGTTCGCGAACGCGCGCAGGATGGGGTTCGGGGCTACATACTCACCGGATACCGCCGCTAGGGTGTCCTCCTCGAAGGCCTCCAGCCTCGCGAGTTGCTCGTCGAGGGTCGTCATGCCCGGGTTGTCCACGATCTCGTCCGCGTAGCGCATAAAGGCGTAGAGCGCGTGCACGTGCGGGCGCACCTCCTTTGGGAGGAGGCTCGTCGAGAAGTAGTAGGTCTTGCTGTGTGCCTTCTCAACCGAGCGGCACAGCTCGTAACACTCCGGGAGGGCCAGCCTCTCGCCGACCAGCGGCCCTTTACCCACCGGGTCCAGGCGCACTAGGAACCCCCGGCAGCGGCGAGAGGATAGCCGAGATCCCGCCCTACCCTTTCGGCCGCGAGCTTCGCCCCGATAGTGACGAGCGGCACACCCGTTCCGGGACGGGTGCTAGCGCCGACGAAATACACGCCCCGGACCGTCTTCGAGGCCAGCGGCGGTCTGAAGTACCCGACCTGAAAGATGCCGTGCCCGATCCCGAACGCCGCCCCTTCTTCGAGGTTGTATTCCTCGCGCCAGTTCAAAGGAGTCTTGACCTTCTCGTAGACGGTATGTTTCCTGATGTCCTCTATACGGGCCTTTCTCTCCAAGAGATCATAGACGCGCTCCTTGAACCCATCACCCTCGCGCGACCAGTCCACGTTGTCGTTCAGGTGTGGCGTCGGGACGAGGACATAGAGTCCCTCCATGCCTTCGGGGGCGGCGTCCTCGTCTGTGCGTGAGGGGACGTTGGCATAGAAGGAGGGGTCGCAGGGGAGCTTGCGTTCGTCGAAGATCTGCTCGAAGTTCTCTTTGTAGCGCGCCGAGAGGTAGACGTTGTGGTGCAGCATGTGGTCGAGCTTCCTGTCCAGACCCAGGTAGAGCATGAAAGCGGAGGCTGTGTAGAGGAGCCTCTCCCGCTTGCGGGGCTTCCACCTGAAGTCCTCTTCACCCACAGAGCGTGGCAGGAGCTCGCGATAAACGTATGGCAGGTCCGCGTTCGCGAGCACGGCATCGGCCCCGACCTCTTCGCCGTTGGCTCGCACGCCGCGCGCCCTGTTCTTCGCGACCACTATCTCCTCGACGGGGCTGTTCAGGTAGATCCTCACCCCAAGGTCGCGGGCGAGCCGGGCCAGGGCCTCGATGAGCTCGTACATCCCGCCACGGGGGAACCAGAGTCCGTCCTCCGCGAGCTCGGTGTACGGCAAAAGCGCATAGACCGCCGGCGCACTGAAGGGCGAGAGCCCGAGGTACATGGTCTGGAAAGAGAACGTCTGCCGGAGCTTCTCCGTCCTGAAGTACTTCGAGACCGAGCGGTAGTAGTTGTTAACGGCCTTCGTCTTCAGCAGCAGTCTCAGGTTGCGCGGGCCGAAGAAGTCGCCCGCCTTCTCGAAGTCGCGCTCTACGAAGTCGCTGCGCCCGAGGCGGTACTTGAGACAGGCGTCCTCTATAAAGCGGTAGAAGCGGGGGGTAACGCCGGGCTCTACGCGTTCAAGTTCCGGGATCAGGGCCGGAAGGTAGGAGGAGACTCGAATAGAGTCCCCGTCTCCGAAGTGGACACGATAATTCGGGTCGAGTGGCGTCAACTCGATCTCTTCGTCCAGGTTCTTTCCCGCGGCGGCGAAGAGGTCGCGGTAGACGTCGGTCATGAGGAGGAGGGTCGGCCCCGTATCGAAGGTGAAACCGTCCTCGCGCAAGCGCCCTATCCGGCCGCCGAGCTGCCCGTTCTTCTCGAACACCTCGACGTCGAAGCCCATCAGCCTGAGCCGGATCGCCGCCGCGAGGCCTCCCATCCCGGCTCCTACTATTGCCACCCGCTTCGTCGCCAACAATCTAAGCCTCTCTCAAAAGCCCGACACCCTGTGAAAGGTATATTGGAGTATACGCGAGGGATGCTAGCAGGACGGGCCGGAAAGCCGGGTAAATGGGCTCACAGGATGGCGCAGGTACAATGAAAATGACGGGGGTGGCCGTGCTGACGAGGAGGGGCGCCGCGCGTGCGAGATCTGGACACCCCTGGATCTACCGCTCAGACGTCTTCGACGCCTCGGGGGAGGCAGGCGACGTGGTGCGCGTTGTGGATCGGGGCGGACGCTTCCTAGGATGCGCTTTCTACAACCCAAAAAGCGAGATCAAGCTCCGCATGGCCACCTATGAAGACGAAGCGTTGGACGAAGCCTGGTTCCGAGCCCGCATCGAACGAGCCCTAGCCTACCGCGAGTCGCTGAGCATAGACGCCGATGCCTACCGACTCTTTCACGCCGAGGCCGACGGCGTCCCCGGCCTCGTCGCAGATCGCTACGGGGACCACTTCGTCCTCCAGGTGGGTTCGGCGGCGGTCGAGGAACGCCTGGACTGGATCGTCGCCGTCCTCGAAGATCTTTTTGCCCCATCCGGTATCCTCCTGCGCGGCGACTCTCCGGCCCGCCGCAGGGAGGGCCTCGCCATGAAGGTGGAGGTACCCTCCGGCGAAGTCCCGGAGAGCATCGTCGTGCGCGAAGGCCCGGTGCGATACCACGCGCGACCGTGGAGAGGCCAGAAGACCGGCGGCTTCCTCGACCAGCGGGAGAACCACCTCGCCGCCGCCTCTTACGCTAAGGGTCGCGTCCTCGACGTCTTCTCCTACGCTGGCGGTTTCGCCCTGCACGCCGCGCGCCGGGTCGAGGCGGTAGAGGCCGTGGATTCGAGCGGTGAAGCTTTAGGGGCCGCCCGCGCCAACGCGGCGCTTAACGGCTTCTCGAACATCGCTTTCACCTGCGCCAATGCCTTCGACCTGTTGCGAGAACGGTCCAATAGTGGGGAGGGTTACGATACCGTCGTCCTCGACCCGCCCGCCTTCGTCAAGACGAAGCGGGATCTCCCCGGTGCGACCCGCGCCTACAAAGAGATAAACCTCCGCGCGATGAAGCTCCTGTCGCTCGGCGGTGTCCTCATCACCTGCTCGTGCTCCTACCACTTCTCGCGCGAGCTCATGGAGGAGACCTTGCGCTCGGCGGCAGCTGACGCTAACCGTGTAATACGGG
>JALZFJ010000070.1 GCA_030867425.1 Actinomycetota bacterium
GTAAGGACCACGTTGACGAAAGGGGCTCTCGCTAAGGTGGTGGTGCCAGTCAGCAGCGAGAGCGAGCCGAAACCTAACGCCAAAAGAAAGAGTCCGAGGGAGCCCAAAAAAGAAGTCTCGGTCGGAACGGTCAAGAACCTCCTCTTCGGCCACCCCCGCCACCGCTCGGCGGTGCGAGCCACGAACAAAGGACCCAGAGTCGCATATAAGAGGGCAGCCGCGAGGAGCATCCAGGCTAGTAGCGGCACCCCTCCCTGAAAGAGGATCGGTACGATCTCCTTGAACTTTGGGATCCACTCAGCGAGGGTGCTGTAGTCCAGCGTGGTGCCGTTCTCTAGGAAGTAGTAGTAGGCGACCGTAGTCGTGACCACCACAAGCATCGCCGTGGCATGGAGGAGCAAGATCACGACCAAGCGCAGAGACCTCCTCCGGATTACAGCGAAAATCCCTATCCAGAGTAACGCGAACCCGAGGTTGAAGAACGCGTCCGACCGCATCAGATCGAGGGCTTGAGCAAGCTTCCCGTGGTCGCCAGGTTGCGAAGCGATTTCGTTGGCTCTCAGAGCGAGGGTGTAGACGACAAAAGGAATTAGGAGACTGAGCAGGTAAACCCAGTCCTGGCGACTCAGAAGTGCCCTAAGGGAGCTTATAGTTTCAACTTGTTGTTGTCTGATGAAATCAAGGTGCGAGCATACACAATTTAAGGTAATAATTTAGCAGAGCCTATGCCTTCCTAATTATTACGGTGCTCTACTTAGGTGGCTGCCGCTGCATCCGCAACGGAGCTATTCGTTGCTAAACCGGTCTATATGACGCCTAAGACTATATATCCCTCTTTTTCTCAATTGCGTTTTACCTGGAAAACGAGCGCTTTTAAGAGTGGAGCCGAGGGGATTCGAACCCCTGACCTCCGCCGTGCAAAGGCGGCGCTCTCCCGACTGAGCTACGGCCCCTTACGATCAAAGGCTGAGTGTATGCTCCGAGTCGCTATCCTTCAATGCACCGACCCTCCAGAATGCGCCTTTACTCTTTCAAACCCTTACAAGGCCGACTTCGAGAGGCGCGACCGCTTCTTCCGGGTGCTACGTTCGGGTGTATGATCTTTAGGAGGGGCATACGAAACTCGAGCGTAGGAGGAGACGAGCGTGTTGCCGGTGAGGTCCAGGAGGATTCCGAACCCGGCGAGACGATTTTTGAGGTGCGGCTCCCTATAGACGGACCACGAAGAGAGCCAACGGCTAGGGAGGTTAGAGAGGTTGGACCTGAGAAAGGACTTGTTCAAGGAGATATGCAGCGAGCGGCGCGGGATAAACCCGCGGGTCTTGGAGCAGGCGGTGATGCTAGCGGTCGAGATCGCACGCGAAGGCCGGGAGGGGCGCAAGATCGGCACCCTCTTCGTCATCGGCGACGCGGACGAGGTGTTGAAAAGCTCGCGCCCACTCATACTCGACCCCTTGGCCGGCCACCCCGACGAGGCGAAACGCATAGACGATCCGAACCTGCGGGAGACTCTAAAAGAGCTCGCTCAGCTCGACGGTGCCTTCGTGGTATCTGAAGACGGCATCGTCATCTCGGCGGCCCGCTATATAGACACCGTCTCCGACAGTCTAAACGTGCCCCTGGGGCTCGGAAGCCGTCACGTGGCGGCCGCGTCAGTCTCACATCGGACGAGCGCCGTCGCGGTCACCGTCTCGGAGAGCTCGATGGTGCGAGTCTTCGACGACGGGGAGCTTATCTCGGAGATAACGCCCGAGCTCTGGTTGTTGGGTCGCTACAGCTCGTACCTGGAGGGCCTCCCCTCCACGACCCGCCGCGGCGACGACGAAGTGACCGTCGTGAGCCGCACAGAGTAGTGAGCGCGCCGGAGGAGATCCTCGGCTTCTGGTTCGGCCGCGAGGGCGAAGAAGGCTACGGGGAGTTCCGGGAGGCGTGGTTCACCAAAGATCCCGGGTTCGATCGTGAGATCCGGGATCGCTTCGAGCCCGTCTACGAGGAGGCCGCCGCGGGCAACCTTGACCACTGGAAGGACGAGGTGCGAAGCTGCTTGGCGCTCATCATCGTCCTCGACCAGTTACCTCGCAACATGTACCGCGGTGACGCGCGGATGTATGCCACAGACGAGAAAGCGCGCCAAGCGGCCTGGTACGCAGTGGAGCACGCCTACGACCGGGAGCTTTTGCCTGTAGAGCGCGGGTTCCTCTACATGCCGTTCATGCACAGCGAGGACCTGGAAGACCAGCGCCGTTCCGTGGAGCTTTTCCGGGGCTTGGGCGGCACAGGTGAGACGGACCCGGCACAGTACGCCGTACGCCATCTAGAGATCGTCGAACGCTTCGGGCGCTTCCCGCACCGAAACCAGATCTTGGGTCGGACCACCACACCCGAGGAGGCGGAGTTCCTGGCGCAACCGGGCTCGTCTTTCTAGGGGGACGTTCCCTACTAGTAATTGTGGGGACTTGGCCGGAGAGGAGGCAATGAGTGGCGAACAGCGGCAGGCCACGGATGCCCTACGGAAGGGAGCAGACCGCACTACCCGAGAGTACACGAGCAGAGTTGTGCGGCCTGGCACCGCTGGTGGCGCGAACCGTACGAGGCGGAGCGAAACGCGACCGTATCCTCACACCACGAATGCAAGAGCAGCGCAGAGGCCACACGCCGCGTCGAGTGTGACACAGACTAAGAGCTACGATTCGGAGGTTGAGCAAGATGGGCCAGATCCGTGCGGTACTAGTCGATCCCGAAGTCCCAGCCCGCCTGTCTTTGGGCAAGGCCGACGAACCGGCACTAGCCCCTTCGGAGGCACTCGTCCGTGTCTCGGTGATCTCCCTGAACCGCGGCGAGGTGCGCCGTGCCCAGACAGCCGAGCCCGGCTTCAATCCCGGCTGGGACCTCGCGGGCACGGTTGAGAAGTCCGCCGCTGACGGCACCGGTCCGCAGGTCGGCGCCCGGGTCGTGGGCTTTCTTGCCTCTGGGGCGTGGGCCGAGCTGACAGCAGTGCCGACGAACTCTTTGGCGGAGCTGCCGGAGAGCGTGGCGTTCGTCGAGGCGGCGACGCTCCCGGTTGCAGGCCTGACCGCCTTGTATGCTCTGGAGAAGGGTGGTGGCCTGCTCGGTAGAAGCGTGCTGGTCACGGGCGCCTCCGGTGGGACCGGCCACCTCGCGATCCAGCTCGCATGCCTCTCCGGCGCCCGGGTGGTGGCCCTCGTGCGCCGCGAAGAGCACGAGAGGCTGGTACGCGAGGCGGGGGCGCACGAGATCGCGATCGGCGAGGATGCGGAGAGCGCTGGAGCTTTCGGCCCGTACCACCTCATCCTCGAGTCGGTCGGCGGGAAGGTTCTAGGCGATGTTATAGGCATGCTCGCACCAGGCGGTATGTGCGTCTCGTTCGGGGTATCGGGGGGGGCGGAGACAACGTTCGACATTCGGAGCTTCTATTCCACGGGCGGGGCGCGGTTGTACGGTTTTATACTCTTCCACGAGGTGTTGGCGCATCCGGCGTCCGATGGGCTGGCGCGGCTCGCTGATCTGGTCGCGGAAGGGCGGCTAAAGCCACACGTGAGCGTCGAGGCTTCGTGGGAGGAGATCGGAGACGTGGCTCAGAAGCTCCTCGACCGCGGCTACACCGGTAAGGCAGTCTTGCACGTCGGAGATTAGGAAGTGGCGGAACACTTCGCGCTCGTCGTCTTCGGGTTGCTGGTGGCGGTGGCGGGCCTCGTGCTGCTCTCCGACGTCTTCGACATGCCGTACCCGATCTTTTTGGTCCTTGGCGGATTGGCCCTGGGCTTCATACCCAGCATGCCCGAGCTGGAGCTCGAGCCGGATCTGGTGTTGCTGATCTTCCTGCCCCCGCTGCTTTATTCGGCGGCTTTCTTCTCTTCTTTGCGCGACCTCAGGGCGAATATCCGACCCATAGGGCTCCTCTCGGTAGGCCTGGTGGCGCTCACGGCGATTGTCGTAGCCGGGGTCGCGCATTGGGTCGTAGGGCTCTCGTGGCCGGTGGCTTTCGTCCTGGGCGCTATCGTCTCGCCGACCGACCCGGTGGCAGCGACGGCCATCGCCGAGCGGCTCGGGGTGCCGCGCCGGATCGTGACTGTCCTCGAAGGGGAAAGCCTTATCAACGACGGCTCCGCGCTGGTCCTGTACCAGACGGCCCGCGCCGTGGCCGTGGGGAGCGTCGCTTTCTCTTTCTTGGAGCTCGGTTTGCGCTTCGTGGTGGGCGTGGTGGTGGGGGTGGCGATCGGGCTCCTCGTAGGGTACGTCGTCGCGGCTGTGCGCCGTCGGGTCGAGAACCCGCTGGTCGAGATCACGATCTCGCTGTTCACGGGTTACGCGGCCTACCTGCCAGCTGAGGAACTGGGCATTATAGGCATCCCCGCCTCGGGGATTTTGGCGGCGGTGACGGCGGGGCTCTACCTCGGCTGGCACGCTCCCAGGCTGACCTCCCCGAGCACCCGACTGCAGGCGTTCGCGCTGTGGGAGGTCTTGACCTTCATGCTCAACTCTCTCCTGTTCATCCTGATCGG
>JALZFJ010000249.1 GCA_030867425.1 Actinomycetota bacterium
CCCTGAGCGTAACGAGGGAAGCGGAAGCCTACGAGGCTGCCCAGCACGTCGTGGGATTCGAAGGTGGGTTGGTGCTTGACCACCTCCGCGAGGGGCGGGTAGGGCTTCCGTTGGCGGGGAACGCTGCGCGTCTTGACGTAGTCGAACCGCCCATCCACGCACACGGCGTAGCACGAAGCCTCGCCGCTGACTAGTCGATCCAGGTAAGCTACGAAGGTTTCGTAGTCCATCGGCGTGGCAAGCGTCCGGGATAGGTTCGGTTCGAAGAAGGTCATCACGGCGAACGGCGTTCTTTGCCGCTTGTCGATCACATAAGCCTGCCCGTCCGCCTTCACTTGGTAGAAGTTGCCTCCAAGGGCGATCATCTCGCCGTCCAATGCGTCGAGCGTGCCTAGACCCAAATCTCCGCGCTTCTCAAGTTCTGCGAAGCTGACGTCACCGTCGTATTTCCCCTCAAGCAAGGCGTCGATGGTCGAAGTCTGGAAGAGCGTATGGTGGGCGTGCTGATCACCCACAAGGTTGCGCTTCTTGAGGTAATCGATGTGCAGCGCACCCACCAGTGCGGTATCGACAGGCATCTGGTCCTTTCGGTTCGGTGGGTCGTATGCACAAGCTTATCCCGAGATTTGGTACGCCGCAACAATGCCCCTATTAGGGGAGGGTTGCGGCACTTTACTGGGTCGATGCGGTGGCCAGTTCGCCGAAATTAGCCAATTTCAAATCCGGGGTGTAGAAGATCTCTCCAAAAGGCCTGCCGCGCAGATTACGAAGTCAACCAGCCTGGTGGACTCGCCCCGGTTCGGTAGACACGTTTCCGTCACGCAGCATCTTGTACTCCTAGTCTAACCTCTTCATACTCGGCGAGGCTCAGATACCCTAGGGAAGGAGTGCCTTCTCCGTGTGTTGTAGAACCCTTCAACGTACGCGAGGATCGCCGTCCTCGCCGCCTGTCGGGCTCGGGACACAGTGAAGCTACGGGACTCAGGCAACGTCGAGCGCTCTCCCTGCGAGAACTTTCGGCACTCTCGGGCGTGAACTACAACTCGATCTGGCGGATCGAGGCCGAACGCACCGAGGCGAAGCCGCGAACGGGGCGCCGGTTAGCTGCGGCTTTGGGAGTCGAGGCTCACAAGCTGCTGAAGGGAGAGGACGATGGGTAAGCGAGGGAAGCATCACCCCCGCAAGGATTGACGTCGGATGGGCCACTACACGGTACACGCGGCTGATGGCCCCAAGCAAGAGGCTATCTCTGCTCTTCGGTGCGAGATTCCTCCAATTGAGTAGATTAAGAGCTCTTGAGAGCCTCATTGTCCTGGTATCCAGTCTTCTCCTTCTGAATAAGGGACAGCCCTAGTACCTCTACGCATCGCGCCCAGGTTTCCTGGTCTCCCTCGATGCGGATCTCTCCCGAATCTAGCGCCTCCGCCGGTTCTACCCTTCCAGCAGCCAAAGCAAGAAAGGCTTGCGTATCTCCCCGTACGATCAGATCCGGATCTACGGCAGGCCCTTGCAGGGCTTCGACTTCGCCGTCTCTAACCCGCAGGTGGAACGCTTCCTCGTCGATGTGAAACTCGTAGGTCTCCTGGAGACCACGCACCGCTTCCTGCTTGAGGGCAGATCGCATCGCTACCACGGCCCAAGCCGGCCTAAGATCGTCTTCTTGGTCAGGGGCACCTAAGAACTCCAACCCCCAGCGCCCGAGGGTAGCGATGACAGGCTCCAGCGACCGACCCCGTTCGGTAAGCTCGTAGACCTTCGACGCCGCCGGCGGCGGCAGGGTCACGCGGTGCACGACCCCATACACCTCCAAGTCCTTCAGTCGTGCGGTTAAGAGGTTTGTCCCGATCCCGGGCAGTCCCTCTAAGAGGTCCTTGAACCTCTTGGGGCCTGTCAGGAGCTCGCGCACTACGAGCAATGTCCACCGCTCCCCGACGATATCCAGCGCGCGCGCCACGGCGCAGTATTGATTGTAGCTTCGCTTGCTCATCCTCAATCTCCTGCCCCTTTTCTTTACTTTAAATTTATATACTAATAACTTGACTATATTATAGTACATGCGCTATAATGGCACAGCAAATGGGGATTTATCTCTGGAGGTATTCGATGACCGAAACACCTACAACTCGACGCGCAGCTCGAACGAAAGAAGAGGTCCCGGAACTCTTGCCGGACTACTTTGCGCGCATCGATAAGGGCAAGCTCCTTACACACCAAGAGGAGGTAGACCTCTCCAAGCGGGCAAAGGCCGGCGACGAGAAGGCTCGACATAAGCTCATAGAGAAGAACTTGAGGCTCGTGATCTCGGTGGCCAAGAAGTACCGTGGGATGGGCCTTCCCTTCGAGGACCTTATTCAAGAAGGCAACCTTGGTCTCATGAAGGCGGTAGAGAAGTTCGATCCCGACCGCGGGTGGCGCTTCTCGACCTACGCGACCTGGTGGGTAAGGCAGGCAGTCCAGAGGGCGGTAGCCGACAAGAGCAGGACTATAAGGGTCCCCGTGCACA
>JALZFJ010000251.1 GCA_030867425.1 Actinomycetota bacterium
GTGGGCCTGCCTGGACTCGAACCAGGGACCTCTTCCTTATCAGAGAAGCACAACGCTTTGCTAGAGCTTACTAGAGTTTGCAAATTTCCTGCAAACACGTCAATTCTTACATTAATGCTTTTCTCAACGTTTCAGGATATTGGCCTGGGTTGCTGCACGGTTGCTGCACACAGAGCGCGCTCGGCAGGACTCGAACCTGGTCCCTTCTGATTCGTAGTCAGAATAAGTATGTTTATAGCTGTCTCTGACTGTTGCAAAACTGCTTACCTAAGCCAACTTCTCGTTCTGGATGTTCGCAGCCGTTCGCCCAGGTAACTGTCAAATCTCTGTCAAAACTGTCGCTTCCGACCTGACCTACAGTTTGTAGAGAAAGCTCCTCAGAGGTAACGGCAGCCCTCTACAGGATGGGCGCCAGCTCTATAGAGGGAATTTATGCTCTGGTATACGAAACGTTCGGATTATTGGTGCCAACACCTTGACAGCTTAGCTCCTTGCGGTCATTAATAAATGTAACGGCAAGCGCATCCTCCGGAAAGCGCTGCGATAAAGGCAAACCCGTCGTGAGGCGGGAGCGCAATGCCTATAGGCCTCTCTACTAGAGGGAGGTAGCCGGGTTGCCGAACAGAGCGGTAGGATTTTAAAGAAAGTCCTACTTTTGGGAAAGGAGGAACACAAGGTGCGCTCTCGTACTATCCCTTGGCACAGCACATCTGCGAATCGAGAAGCCCAAAGCAACATGTTGACGTTGTTCGAGAAACGCGACGTCATTCCCGAGGTGATAGAAACTGTCAAAGAGCGTGTAAAACACCTAAAGTGAAATGGCTCAGAAAGCCATCCTGTTCGCTTTAACGGGAAGCGCGAGCAGTCTATTGGGTTCTCTTTGCCAGGACCGACAGAAGCGAGATGCCGACGGGTTCCGTGTACCGGAGGTTCTTGCGAGGGAGGTAAGCTATTGGACGGGTACAGGCGTGCTGCTGACTGCTACTCGATACGCGAGGGTGTTTACTACGCGGACGACGCGATCGTGCCAGACATCATGGCCCGAGAGTTGCCCATGCCCCCACTGGATCGGCACGGAGGAGTGCAAAAGGTACAGCGCATCTTCGGCGCGAAGCCATTAGGCTACAATAACATCGCGGTCGAAATCGAAGACGTCAAGAAACCGCCGCGCGAAGTAGATCTGCGCGGCGAAGTGGATGACCTGAAACCTCACGTTTTTGACATCCGCATGTATTCCGATTCTCAGGCTCAACGGTTGACCCGCCTACACAATCTGAAGGTGCTGCTCTGTCGCGGTGCGTCCGGCGAGGTTCTGGTGGGCGATGATGCGACTGCATTTAGCTACGCAGATGCACCTCCTTACTGAGAGCACGCTTATTGTTCACATTTAGGAAGGGCCCTGATGCCGCCTGCAAATGAAAACACGCCCGTCGTGATCAGCTATCAGGAGATCAAGAGAGCGCTGCCCGCTAGTGTTATGCTCGAGTCTGGCGCTAGACTAGCGACAGTGGGAATAACACCGGTACAGAGTATCACGTTTCTTACCAACCTCGCGCAGGCGTTGCACGTGACTGAACTTGAGGAAGAAAATTTAGACCCTGATGTGTTAACGGTTCCACGTAACCGCTTGGGCTCACTTATGTCAAGTTGGCTTGCGGAGAGTCCGCCAGAAGGAAGCTCTTACGAAGAGCTGCGGCCCGGTGGCAGGGTGGTCAAGTTTGCCGATACCGACTTCTTGGGCTGGTTACGAAGCCTCGTCGATTGGGTCGGAAGACTCGACCCTCATCCTCTCATACGCCCGTCTAGCATACAGCCAACAGAGCTGCCAGGGCAGGCGCGTGTGGCACTACTTGGGGACTGGGGGACCGGACTTTATGGTGCGGTACCATGTGCTGACAGCATCCAGCAGGATTCAGGCCGCTTCGATCTGCTGATGCACCTGGGGGATGTCTATTATTCGGGGACCTCCGAGGAAGTGCAGGAACGTTTCCTTTCTTTATGGCCGTCCCGGCAAGACGCAATCAACCGATCGATAAATTCGAACCATGAGATGTACTCTGGCGGGCGAGCATACTTCGAGCATACACTGCCACAGTTTCAGCAGGAATCTAGCTATTTTGCCCTTCAAAACGATAATTGGCTCCTAGTAGGACTCGACGTTGCTTACCGCGACCACGACATAGACGAGGAGCAGGTAAATTGGCTAGAGCAAGTCATCTCTGCAGCCGAGAACCGAAAAGTTCTGCTCTTCTCTCACCACCAGCTCTTCTCATTTTTCGAGGCGCAAGGCACCAAGCTCGCTCAGAAATTGGGTGAGCTTCTCGCGTCAGGGAGGATCTTTGCCTGGTACTGGGGACACGAGCACCGTTGTGTTATGTACGAGCCCGATCCGCGCTACGGTGGCCTACTCGGTCGCTGCGTTGGCCATGGCGGTATGCCTTATACGCGGGAAGCGGTGAAGGACATTCCGGTGGATCGTGAGGTCGAGGGTGTGATTTGGCGACGTTTCGATACGAAAAATATGGTGCCAGGCGGCCTTGTGCTGGATGGTCCCAACCCCTACATAGAGGGGTATGAGGAGAAGTATGGACCACATGGCTACATGACCCTAGAGTTTGAGGACCAGCATCTGAGGGAGCGAATTCACCTCCCCACGGGAGAAGAGGTTTATTACAACGAGCTTAGCTAGCGCCTTGCGTAGACACTGCTTCCAGCTCATGCCAGCACACAGGTGGCGGCGCCGGACTCGTGTCGCTTCGCGCACTTACTGCTGCCAAGAGTCACAGTGATTAACCCGAACTTCTTGTGCCTTCCTACGTTTTGCAGGACTTTTAGGGACATGCTCGGCAGGACTCGAACCTGCGGCCTTCTCTGTTCGTAGTCTTTATTAGTAAGTTCTGACGGTCCTAGCCTGCTAGGAATTTTCGCTCATACAAGCCGAAATAGTGGCTTTGCTCAGCACTTATTTTCTGTTCCGGTCGGCTCTGATCTAGCGCTGCTACTGCCATACTGCTGCCAAGAGATTATCTACGTACGTAGTTTTGGTCCGAGTGGTGTAGCTTAGATTAGAAGACAAGGACCCACTAAGAGCAGAAGAAAGGAGCGCTAATAGGGGATATTCGAGGATAGGAAGTGACAAATTGTCACTTTCGTGGTTGACCTGGTATCTGCAGATTTCTTGCTCCGACCCTTGACAGTTCTGTAACTTACTGCCATTAATTATAGGTAGCGCGGACGCATCTTCCTTAGAAGTGCTGCGAGAAAGGCAAACCCGTCGTGAGGCGGGGGCGCAAAGTCACGAGTCTCTGTGGGGAGGCGGTCGGGCTGCCGAACAACTCAGGAGTCGAGGGAATCCTCAGGGAAGAAGGAGGTTCCACGCCATGGTCGATTCAACCCAAGGACGCCAAGAGATTGAATCTGCCCTGTCTCAACCCTTGACCGCCCCAAATGACGGCAGGCAAAGGCTCGCCGGGACGCCGCGCGAGCTCACGCCGGTGCGTCATCGCGACTGGCTCCCCGCCCACGCATGGCACAGGCAAGCCACCGCGCGACTCGCGCCGATCGCATGACGGCGACCCGCGATCTCCCGTTCGACACGCTGCAGCTCGAGCAGGACGGCCGCGTCCTGACGGTGCGCTACTCGCACCCGCCGCTCAATTTCATGCCGAGGGCTTTCCTGCGCGACCTCGACCGACTCACGAGTAGCGTAGATCACGATGCAACGGTAGGCGCCGTCGTGCTTACCGGCGGCGTCGAGGGCCGCTTTCTCACTCATCTGGACGCGCGCGAGCTCGGCAGCATGCAGAAAGTCCCTCTCCCAGCGGTTCCGATGCGCGTGATGGAGTTCGTCGTGCCGGTGCTCAACTCTGTGCTGCGGCTGCCCGGGCTGGCACGCGCGCTCGAGCGGTTCGGCGGGGATCTCGGCAAAGGGATCGTTTTGGGCTATCGCTGGAAGCGGACTATCCTGCGAATGAACCGTTCTGGTGTCGTGTACGTCGCAGCGATCAACGGTCCGGCACTGGACGGCGGCCTGGAAATCGCACTTGCCTGCGACCTGCGCTACGCCGCCGATGCGGCGCACCTGCGCATGAGCCAGTCCGAGATGCTCGTAGGGACTATACCGGGCGGCGGCGGCAGTCAGCGGCTGCTGCGCATGCTCGGCACAGCACGCGCGCTCGAGCACATCCTCGAAGGGGTTCCGCTAACTGGGCCCGAGGCGCTCGCACTCGGGCTGGTTCATCGGGTCGTGTCCGAGCGGCGGCTCCTCGCCGAGGCACAGGCAACCGGCGCTCGCCTGGCGCGCCGGTCACCGGTCGCCGTCGCGGCGCTCAAGCGATGCCTCTACTTCGGGACGGATCGCAGCTTCAGCCGCGCCCTCGACCTCGAACTCGCCGGGTTCGCAGCGGCTGGATTAACGCCCAGCGCGCGCCGTGCCCTGCAGCCTTACCTCGAGGACTTGGAGCGTCTCGGCGATACGCCATTCCTCTCCGATCCGAAGCCGTGGATCGAGGGGACGAGATTCGATCTGATCGGATGAACAGAGGGAGGTGGAAGACATGAACCGGCCCATCGGCAAGTCCCGTTTCTCCGCCATGTCGACCTACATGATCTACCAGGACGGTGGGATCGGCGATTCGCAACCCCAGAACATGCCCGGCACGGAGTGGGAGTCGACGACGCTCAAGACCTTCGCGTGGGGCCTTTGGCGTCAGGATCTGCCCGTGACCAACTGCCGGCTTGCCAACGGCCAGCGGCTCGGCATCGAAGAGATCAGAATCGAGCGGAGCCTGCCGCAGATGCTCATCACCCTCCTGACGCTCGGTTTCGTGGCGCCGGTGCGGGTCAGCTGGCGCTGCTGCCGCCCGCCGTCGCAGTCCGGCACCCTGGACTGAGTGCGAACGATGCTCCACGCCGAGAACCAAGGCGCGCAAGCATGGACCGGCGTCCACGTCACGCACCGAACGACGGTTGCCGAGATCTTCAACGTCGACAATGTCGGCCCAGACCGCGTCTTGCTCTCCGGGTGGGACATGTTTCGAAACGCCGGCGAGTCGCTCGACGTCCTGATCCGCCAGGCCCGGGACGCCGGCAAGCGCATCCTCCCGATCGGCTCGGGATGGGCACTGTCGAGAATCAACATTACCGACGGCTGGCTAGTGAACACGAAGCTGCTGAACGGCTGTTACGACATCGCGGACCAATACTTCGATCCAGCGTATCCGGCCGGCCAGCGTCGCAACGTCGTCCTCGCCCAGGCCGGGATGCAGATCGCCGAGCTCAACGCCTACCTCGAACTGATCCCCCGGAACGACGCCGACCGCCGGGCGATCCAGGCCGCCGGGATCGGCAACGGCCAGACCGTCGCTGGCGCCGTCTCCGGAAACACCCACGGCGCGCAGATCACCTACGGGGCGATGCCCGACTTCGTCGCCGGCCTCCACATCGCCACCGGCGGCGGCCAGACGCTGTGGATCGAGAGGAAGTCGAAGCCGGTGCTGAACGATGCATTCGTCGCAAAGATCGGCGCCCGGCTGATCCGCGACGACGACATCTTCAACGCGGCCGTGGTCAGCTTCGGCACGTTCGGGATCATCGCCGCCGTCGCGGTGGAGACCGCCCCGATCTATCAGCTTGAGTTCCCGCCCATCGTCGACATCAGCTATGTCGACCTGAAGAAGAAGCTCGAGGGGTTCGCCGCCGCGCCTCCGCCGAACCTCTATCATTATGAGTTCATCTTCGACCCCTACAGCCGCACGCAGATGGCCATGGAGGCGAGTGCGCGGAAGGTGCCCTACCAACCCGGCGTGCCGACGCCGAAGCCTCGCTGGATCGTCCGCGACAAGAGCGGCTTCGCGCCCGGCATCAACATCCTGGGTATCGCCGGCTTGCTCCGCTCCTTCGTGCCGCCCGGTCTCATCACGGGCCTGGAGTTTAGGCAGTATCGCAAGATCGCCCTGCTGGACCGCGTCCGCGGCAGTCCCGGCCAGATCTACACCTCGTCGATCTACTACCTCGAGGGCTACATCGAGAGCGCGTACGCCGTCTCGGTCGCGGACGCGCCGGCGACGATCGACATCTCCACGGAGGTAGCCCGGGCGATGCGTCTGCCCTCGATCAACCAAGTGAGGCTCTGCCGCGCCTCAGCGGGGAGGCTCGCCTTCACTCAGCACGAGCCGATCACTGCGGTGTTCGAGTTCGGGATGATTAACGACGAGCGTTTCCCCGAGTTCGAGCGCCGGTTGGACGAGGCGTTTCGGAAGGCCGGGATCCGCTACACGATGCACTGGTCGAAGAACTCCGGGATAGATCCGGACAAGCTCAAGTACATGTACGGCGCTACGAAGATCGCGAGTTGGAAGGCCGCGAGGCGGGCCGTCTTCGGCAATGACCAGATCCTGATGCAACTGTTCGAGACCGACGCGATGATTGAAGCTGGGCTGGCTTGACCGCCCACCCTCCCAATCCGCCGCCTGCCGGAAGCGGCAGGG
>JALZFJ010000259.1 GCA_030867425.1 Actinomycetota bacterium
CCGTTTCGACGACCTCAAGTCCGCCTACGCTTTGGGCGCCCTCACCGAGGACGAGCGCCGGGAGTTCGAGGGCTACCTCGCAACATACCCTGAGCTGCGGGCGGAGGTGGAGCAGCTGGTCTCTATCGCCGACCTTTTGGCCCTCGCCCCGCAGGAGCATGAGCCTCCCCCCGAGCTCCGCCGCAACCTCCTAAACAGGATCGGGGGTGCCGCGGATGCGACTCTCGCGGAGGCTCCCCAGCGCCGCGCGGGGCTCCGGAGGCTCTTCGGTCCCGGTGGGCTCGCCGCGGCGGCAGTCGCAGTCCTGGCCGTCGTCGGGCTTTTCGCCTGGAACGCCTCTCTGCGCGGGGAGAACGAAGACCTGCGGGGCGAACTCGAGAGCCGCCAGACGTACGAGCTGCAGGGTTCGGGCTTGGCCCACGACGCGCGAGGCGAGGTTGTCGAAGTCGGGGACGGGCGGGCCATTCTGATGGCGGAGAACCTGCCCCGCGCGTCGGAGGACGAGGTCTACGAGGCCTGGCTTATGCGCGACGGTATCCCCGAGCCCGCCGGCCTCTTCGAGCCGAGCGCAGGAGGGATCGCAGCCACGCCCGTCGAAGGCTCCCTGGAAGGCGCCGACGCCGTGGCGGTGACGGTCGAGCCGTCCGGCGGGTCCCCGACGCCGACCAGCGACATCCTGCTCACCGCCACCCTCTAGCCGCAGCGCTCCTCGCCCGCTTCCTCAAGCGTTTACCGTTCCGGCGCAAGGGGTAGAAGTTTTTGAGGGAAGCCCGAGAAAGGAGTACTTATGTCTGTAGCTCGCGTAACGGAACTTAGCGCTACCTCGGACCAGAGCTTCGAGGACGCGATTAACGTGGGTGTCAACCGCGCGACCAGCACTCTTCGCAACGTCGAGAGTGCTTGGGTCAAAGACATGAACGTGATGATAGAGAATGGCAGAATCACGGGCTACAAGGTCAACTTGGCCATCACCTTCGTCCTGGAAGAGGGCGAGCAGCCCAGTTGATATAAGACGGTCGTCTACAATCGGACGCCCCGGAGGTACCTCCGGGGCGTCTCTCATGCACGTAGACGCCCTGCTCGGCAGCGTGTTCCAATTCCCGACCCTCTCTCAGGGGCACCTCGAGGCGCTGGAGAAGTTTGATCTTTAGGAGAATGAGATGCACAAGAACCCGGACAAAGCAGAAGTAAAGCGCCTCCTGGAAGGGTCGCGCAACGTCGCGGTTGTCGGGCTTTCGGAGAAGCCGCACCGCACGAGCCACGCCATCGCCCAAGCCTTGCAGAGGTTCGGGTACAGGATCTTCCCGGTCAACCCAAACCTCAAGGGGCCGGTCCTGGGCGAGGAACCTTACGCGAACGTCCAGGAGATACCGGAGCGGATAGACATAGTGGACGTCTTCCGCCGCAGCGAGAAGGTCATGCCGATCGCAAGAGACGCCGTCGTCGCCGGTGCGAAGGTCTTGTGGATGCAATCTGGCGTGATCAACGTGGAGGCTGCAGAGTACGCCAAAGAGCACGGTCTCACCGTGGTGATGGACCGGTGCATAAAAGTGGACCACGCCTGGCTAGTGGGCCAGTAAGCGCGTCCTTTTAAGCATTTGCATAAGCGGGTAGATAGCCGGCGCTGACCCAAGCATAGCGACTAACGACAGGAGAATCGCGTGCCGCGAATTCAACCGCTCGAACCAGAGGACGCCCCGGAACAGTCAAGGCAGCTGATGGAACAGGGCGAGTAGGAGATGAGGCAGATGCTCAACTTCTTCAAGCAGTTTGCCGACTCTCCGGCGTCCTTTCAGGCGTACATGGACTTCAACGCGACGCTCCAGGGCGGCGCCTTCGACCGATAGATCACCTGGAGGAGAAAAGGCGGCATGGCGAGAGTATGCGTGTTCGACGTCAACGAAACGCTCCTGGACCTCGGGGCTCTTGATCCGCACTTTGCGCGTGTCTTCGGCGACGCGTCCGTGCGGCAGGCGTGGTTCGGGCAGTTCCTGGCCCTATGGTTGACCGAGATGGTTACCGGGCGGTACACGGACTTCGGCACGATCGGTGGTAGCGCGTTGGAGATGCTCGCCGAGCGCCAGGGCGTGGATCTCTCTGACGAGGACAAACAGCAGATCCTGGGCGGCATGCAAGAGCTGCTGCCACACCCAGAGGTGAAGGAGAACCTGGAGCGACTGCGGGACTCGGGCATCCGCCTGGCAACTTTAACGAACTCGACGCAGCAGGTAGCTGACGCCCAGCTCGAGAACTCGGGTCTCCACGGCTACTTCGAGCAGGTTCTCTCCGCTGACGCCGTAAAGCGCCTGAAACCGGCGCCCGAGCCGTACCACATGGCCGCAGAGCGCCTCGGTGTAGAGATCGGGCAGGTCCGGCTCGTCGCGGCCCACGCCTGGGACGTGGCGGGAGCCTTGCGAGCGGGTTGCGCCGCTGCCTTCGTAGCGAGGCCGGGGATGGTACTCAACCCTCTCTTCGAGCGCCCGGATGTGGTCGGCGCTGACCTCACGGAGGTCGCGAACCAGATCCTCGAGGTCGGGACGAGGCCTTAACGAAGATCAGGCTTGAGCAATCCTGTAAGCTTTGCCCCGGACGATAGCAAAGCTCCGGAGGAGGTAGCGAATGCCCGAGGCGTTGGGCTTCGACATCTACGGCACACTGGTCGACCCTTTAGAGATGAACGAGCACCTCGGGCCGATAGTCGGAGACGACCTCGCGGAACGCTTCTCCGAGCTCTGGCGCAACAAGCAGATCGAGTACACCTTCCGGCACGGCCTGATGCGCCAATATGAGGATTTCGGCTCCTGCACCCGCCGGTCGCTCGTCTACACCACGCGCGTGCTGGGCTTGGATCTCTCCGAAAAAGACCAGGAGAACCTCGTCGAGGAGTACCAGAACCTGAGGCCCTTCCCCGACGTGATCCCCGGCATCGAAGCGCTAGAGGCCGAAGGACACGCGCTCGTCGCGTTCTCCAACGGCGTCGAGGCGACGGCGCGGACGCTCTTGGATCGGGTCGGTATCCTGCTTCACCTCCGGGACGTTATCAGTGTCGACGACGTGAAGACTTTCAAGCCAGATCCGGAGGTCTACCATTATCTCGTCCATCGTCTCGGCGAGGAGTTGGACAAGACCTGGCTCGTCTCCAGCAACCCGTTCGACGTGATCGGGGCCAAAGCCGCTGGTCTCAAAGCGGCCTGGATCAAACGCAAACCTGATGCCGTCTTCGACCCCTGGGGCATGGAGCCCGACCTCACCGCCCCGGACCTCGAAACGCTCGCTGAGGAGCTCTAGGTGGAGCCCACGCGGCTCAACGTCTTCGTCTACGGCACCCTCAAACGGGGCGAACGCAATCACCAACGCTTCTGCCGCAGCGTGCTCGCCGTAAGGAAGGCGACCGTACGGGGACGGCCATATGAACTCCCCTACGGCGTCCCCGTCCTCGTCGTCCCGGAAGAGGATGTGCTCGCTATGGGCACCACCGACTACTCGGCTGACGCGAAGACCCAGAACCGCGCGCAATCTGAACCGCAAGAGAGCTCCTTCGGCCCGACTGTCCACGGCGAGCTCTTTGCCTTCGACGATCCTGAGGAACGTCTCCCAGCCCTCGACGGCCTGGAAGGCTTCAACTCGGGCGAGGAGAGCCGCTACGAACGCGTTCTAATATCCGCGACGCTCTCGGAGACAGGCGAGACCGTCCCGACCTGGGCCTACGTTATAGAGACACCGAGCGGTGTCCATCTGCCCGGCGGAATCTGGCCCGCTCCGTAGCCTCCTGCTCTCTCAGGCACGTTGCTCCTCGGCGACCGAGGAGGGGTGGTGACGAAGCTAACGACGAAGAGGATGATGTTGGCAAGCATGGCGACGATGCCGCTGTTGGTGCCGGCCAAAGAGCCCAGAGCCGGGAAGACGGCGCACAGCTTGATCCGGAAGGATTCGCCGGGCCGAGTTGGTAGACGATCGCCATGATCCCGAGGTGAGCACAACCTACAGCACGATCCAGAACAAGATAAACAATACCCCCAAGACGAAGGGCTAGACCCGATTGGCAATTATCCCCCGAGTATCCCCAGAAAAGCACAGCCGCCAACAGATGGATGAGCCTCACGCCCCACTTCCGGTTTTATCCAGTAACTTAAACGTCGCGTGTAGATACATCTTCACCCCGTTCCCCAGAGCGTCCTCGTCTATGGCGAAGCGCGGGTGATGGTGCTGGTAGGTTATCCCCATCTCCTCGTTCCTCGCGCCGACCAAGAAGAAACACCCGGGAACGACGCGCTGGTAGGCCGAGAAGTCGTCTGCGCCCATGCTCGGGCGCATCGCCTCGACCGACGCCTCGCCGAAGACCTCTCGCGCGGTCTCCTCGACGACCGCCGTGACCCCTTCATCGTTCACGACGGGTCGGGGACCGCGCTGGTACTCTAAGAAGTAAGAGGCGCCGTGTGCCTCGACAATCCCCTCGATTATGCGCTCCATCGTCCTGGGCAACCGCTCCTGGACCCCCTCGTCCAAAGTGCGGGCTGTCCCCTCCATCTCGACCGAGCCTGGGATGACGTTGTGGGTCGTCCCCCCGACGAACCTGGTGACGGAGACGACCACGCTGTCTAGCGGGTCGGTGTTGCGCGAGACGATGTGCTGCAAGTTCGTCACGAGCTGCGCGCCTATTGCTATGCTATCGACAGCCCGGTGGGGTCTCGCCGCGTGCCCGCCCTCGCCCTTCACGACGATCCTGAACGTGTCGAGCGCGGCATTCCTCGGGCCGTAGCCGACGCCTATCTTGCCCACCTCGAGGTACGACGAGAGGTGCGCCCCGATCACCGCATCCACACCGTCCATCACGCCGGCCTCTACCAACTCCTCGGCTCCGCCGAGGTGAACCTCCTCGGCGTGCTGGAAGACGAAGCGCACCTCACCCCGGATCTCCTCCCTCATCTCACAGAGTATCTTCGCGGTCCCGATCAGCATCGCAGTGTGTCCATCGTGGCCGCAAGCGTGCATGATGCCAGGGTTCTTGGAGACGAACTCGAAGTCGTTCTCCTCCATGATCGGCAACGCGTCCATGTCCGCTCTGATAGCGATCGTGCGCCCCGGCTTCCCACCAACGAGCCGCGCGACCACGCTCGTCGGCGTCGGCCTTGAAAGCTTCAGACCCCCAAAAGACTTCAGCGTTTCGTAGACGAATTTGGAGGTCTCTTCCTCCTGGAATGACAGCTCGGGATTTTGGTGCAGGTGGCGCCGCCATCCGACGACCTCATCCCTCACGTCCTCTACGAAGTTGCTGATCGTTGCAGTCTCGATGATCAACCCCCTTCTCCGGTCGGTGCCCGTAATATAGGCTGCCGGCAAAGGATGCGCAATTTTCCCACCGGCCTCTAGGTTTCCCGGGCCAGCTCGATTAGCGTCCGGTAGAGTACCTCGGCGCCGGCGGCGCAATCTTCCTTCGAGCTCCATTCGTGGGGGTTGTGGCTGAGGCCGTTCTTCGAGCGGACGAAGATCATGCCGATCGGGCACAGCCCAGCGAGGTGCATCCCGTCGTGCCCGGCCCCGCTCGCCAGCTCGAAGGGCTCGAAGCCCAAGGCTTCGCACGCCGCCCCGGCGGCTGCTCGGACGAGATCGGAGCAGGGCACGGGCGGAAGCCTCTGGAGGATCTCCGTCTCTAGCGCGATGCCGCGTTCCTTGCAGAGGCGAGCGACTTCGGCCGCGATCCTCGCCTCCACCCTGTCGCGCACCACCTCGTCGATGTCGCGCAGATCCAGGGAGAAAGAGACGCGACCGGGGATGATGTTGATGCCGCCGGGTTCGAGATCCAGCTGCCCAACAGTGCCCACGCTCGTTCCGGTCCTTCCGGCCTCCTTCTCGATCCTGCCGATCACAGCGGCCGCCGCCGCTAGGGCGTCGCGCCTGAGCCTCATCGGCGTCGTGCCCGCGTGAGCCGCTTCGCCTGTGAGGATAAACCTGAGCCACACCGGACCGGCGATCCCGGTAACCACGCCGACGGGGAGATTACTCTCCTCGAGGATCTTGCCCTGCTCGATGTGCAGCTCGACGTAAGCGTAGACGGAGTCCTCGGGACGCGCGGCCTCGTCTACTCTCTCCGGGTCGAGGCCGGAGTCACGCATGGCTCCGGCCACGGAGACGCCGTCTTTGTCCACCCTGACGAGGTCTTCTCGGTCCAACGTGCCGGCCAGAGCGCGGCTCCCGATCATGCCGAAGCCGAACCGCGCTCCCTCCTCGTCGGTAAATGTGACGACCTCTATGGGACGCTCCGTCTCCACGCCGCGTTCTCCCATGACCTGGAGCGCTTCTACCGCTCCGAGAACCCCCAAAGGCCCGTCGAAGTCGCCGCCGTTGCGGACAGAATCCACGTGCGAGCCGGCGAGGACGACGGGCGCCCCTTCTACCCGGCCCTCGCGCCGACCGATAAGGTTGCCGGCGGCGTCCTCGCGCACCTCGAGGCCCGCCTCCCGCATGTAGCAGGTGACGAGATCCTTCGCGGCCCGCTCCTCTTCCGTGAAGGAGAGCCGGGTAACGCCGCCCCCCTCGGATCTCCCGATCCCCGACAGCTCCGAGAGGCGGGACCAGAGGCGGTCGGCGTTTATCTCCCTGGCGGAGCTACGACGAGGCACTCTTTGCGCCCTCGGGACTAACGGCGTAGGCTTCCGTGCCCTCGAAGGCTCGAGCGGCCTTGAGGATCGTGGTCTCGTCACACTTCTTGCCGACGAGCATCATGCCGATGGGCAGACCTTCGGAGAGGGCGCAGGGACGGTCATGGACAGGAGACCAGGATCCAGGGTAGGAGGCTTCACCATGCCGTACTCCTCTACGCGCCAGCGGAGCGATCTGCCCACTCCGACACTGTTGTCCCTGCACGTAGGTCCTGAGGTTCGAGCGGAACGATCCCCAAAACCCTACTCCCCCACCACACTCACAAGGCACGATAAAGGTACTCCACACACGAGTCAACAGGTTTATTGTGTTATTTAATGGCCCGGATGCGAGCATCGAGTGAGTAGATCCAGGCGAATGAAAACCAGGTGATCTGGGAGGCAAACTCAAGTAGGCAGCGGAAACCGTCCTCACTAAACGAGCGGGCTCAAGGTGCCGAGCGCACGTTCGGTTATCTTGGCGAGCAGTGGTCGGCACTCCCACTCATCTAGTGTAATCTCGGCTGCGTTCGTCTTGTCGAGCTCGAACATCCTCTCCATCTGGGCAGCGAGACGCTCGCTGTAGATTTCAAGGTTTATCTCGTAGTTCCCCAAAAGACTCAGGCGGTCTATGTTCGCCGTGCCAATTGTTGACCACACGCCGTCTATGGTGGCGGTCTTTGAGTGGATCATGGTGTGCTCGTAACCGAAGATCCGGACCCCCGCGATTAATAGCTCGTAAAAGTGTCTCCTTGCGAGCCAGTCGGCGGTGGCGTGGTTGGAGTAGCGTGGTAGAAGCACCTGCACGTCCACACCCCTCCCCGCGGCCTCCATAAGTCCGGCGCGCATGGCCCTGTCCGGGATAAAGTAGGCGTGGGTCAAGTAGATGTGAGTGTTGGCCCGAGCTATCGCTTCGAGGTACATGCCCCGTATAGGGAAGATCCGCAAATACGGGTCGTTGCGGTGAAGAACGGTCGCGGGGTTCCAGTCGCGCTCGTGGACCGGCTCGATGGTGGGGAGGTCATCGGTCTTGTGAGTGTTCCAGAAATCAATAAAAGTGGTCTCGAGCTCGCGGACCCCGGTACCCCTGATGTGCAGGTGGGTGTCGCGCCAGCCCGTAGCGTACAACGAGCCGATGTTGAAGCCACCCATGAACGCTACCCTGCCGTCCACTGCGAGTATCTTGCGATGGTCCCTGAAAACGTTGCGTGGATCCAGAGCGCTCGGAGCCTTCGAGAACGGGCGGAAGTGAAACGTGTGTATCTCTTTAGGGAACTGCTTGAAGGACGGCGGCACCACGAGGTTAGCGAAGCCGTCGAAGATCACGTACACCCGGACCCCCTCCTCGGCCTTCCTCTCCAGAGCAGAGACGAACCGGCGACCCAATTCGTCCCCCTTCCAGATAAAGGTCTCCAGGAAGATCTTCTCTTTCGCCCCCTCGATCTCCTTTAGCATCGCCTCGTAGAGTTCGACGCCGTAAGGGTAGAGCCTTATGCGGTCCTCGCCCGACTCCAGCTCGATCTCGGGCTGCTTCATCCACGGGAACCCCTCTTTTGGCCCCTCTCTACGCTTTCTTATCTCGGCCCTCACGGCCAGAACTCCGACCAGCCCCGCCTGAACCGCCGCGAAAGCGAGCACGACCCGAATCCCCAACCTCTGCAGGCCGGCGATCATCTCCCTCGCCCGCAGCAAGATCCGCGAAGCAGCAGAAAACATAAGGGGCAGTATATAGACTTGTCCTAGAAGCCGGACCAGACGACGATGCTATCCGGCCGAGAGCTGTTAGCGTCGGCGCGCGCGGGAGAGAAAGTCCTCGGCCTCCTCGAGCACCCGCCGCCTCAACTCGGAGGCCTCTCCCGGCTTTGGCTCCTCCTTGCCGCGCTCGAAGTACAGGATGGTGGCCCGGCCCATTACCAAAGTGCCTGCGTAGCCGATGGCCCCGGAGGCCGCCCAGCCACCCACCGGCACGAGCTTCAAGATCTGACGGTAGAGCGCCCGGAGGCCGAAGCCTGCGGCCAGCACCCCGCCGAGCTCCCGCGCACGATCCAGCGAGATCTCCTCCCCGTAGGCCGCGGCTATGGCGAGGACCATCCGGCCCTGGTTGGCGGTGATGGCGGGCATGTCCGCGCCCGGGATGGGGAGCGCCCCTATGACGGCGTTCTGACGGGCGTTCTTGCGAATGATCTCCTCGCACACCGCACACCTGAAGGCGGGGTAACCGCGCCCCAAAGAGATCAGGTACTCCTCGTCCAGGGAGCCAGCAACCCAGGGCGCGAGCTCCCGGAGTACGGCCTCCTCGGTTATGGCCGAAAGAAAGGCTTCCCTAGCGTCCTCGACGGCCTCACCCGAAAGGGTTATCTCGACGCCGCCGTTCCGGGTCCCGGTGACGGTGATGAGGATCTCGGTCCCCACGGTGTCCCTCCTTGCGCCCAACAGTCTTGCCAGCCTCCCGGCCTCGTGCGCTTCGCCTAACACAGCTAAAGTGGCGTGTTTGCGGGCGGCCGTCCGGGATTCGTGGAAGACACGGTACAGGTTTCTCAGTCCCAGCAAGGAGTACCCCTCTTCGCGGTGTCGTTGATTATCGGAGCATTTCGGATATATTACGCGCAAGCGAGGCGAGAGTTTCAAGGGTGGACCCAGAGGAAAATTTGCAACCCCAACGTGATCTGCGGGATATAGAGGAAGTCCAGGAACTCTTCGAGACCGGCCAGGAGACCGGGACGCTAGAGTCCAGCGAAGTCCTCGACCTCCTACAGGAAGTCGACCTCTCGACCGACGAGATCCAGCAAGTCTACGGCCTCCTTCGCGAACACGGCGTCGAGGTTGTGGACGCAGAGTTCTTGAATGACACCCTCCACCACGAAGAAGAGGACGCCCAGCTCGTCGAGGAGGTCATGGACAGCGACCTCCGCACCCGCTACACTGGCGACGCCGTTCAGATGTACCTGGACGAGATCGGCAAGACCCCCCTGCTCACCAAGGCGCAAGAGGTCTATCTCGCCAAGCGCATCGAGCGCGGCGACAAGAAAGCCAAGGCGCACCTGACGCGCGCCAACCTGCGGCTCGTCGTCTCGATAGCCAAAAAGTACTCCGGCCGCGGCGTCTCGCTCTTGGACCTCATCCAGGAAGGCAACATAGGGCTCATGCGCGCCGTCGAGAAGTTCGACTACCGCAAGGGCTACAAATTCTCCACGTATGCCACCTGGTGGATCCGCCAGGCCGTGACCCGCGCCATCGCCGACAAAGGGCGCACGATCCGTGTCCCCGTGCACATGGTCGAGAAGATCAACAAGTACTACCGAGTGCAGCGCACTTTGGCCGCCGAGCTCAACCGCGATCCCGACGACGAAGAGGTCGCCCGCGCGATGGAGATAGAGGTCGAAGAGATCGTGCGCATACGGCGCGTGAGCCGCCGCTCCATCTCCCTCGAAACCCCGGTCGGCGAGGATCACTCCTCCGAGCTGGGCGACTTTATCGCTGACGAGGACTCCGAGACCCCCCACGACCTGGCCAAGACCTCGCTCCTAAAGAGCCGGATGCAGGAAGCCCTGGGGAGCCTCCCCGAGCGCGAGCGCATGGTCCTCGAGTACCGCTTCGGCCTTACCGGCGGCCAGCCTAAGACCCTCGAAGAGGTCGGCGAGCGCTTCGACGTCACCCGGGAGCGCATCCGCCAGATACAGCTCACGGCTCTTGCCAAGATAAAGAGCAGCCCCCACGCCGCGTCTTTACGCGACCTTCTGGATTAGCCTTCAGCCATGGGCTTCGACTAGTTTCTATACTTGGCGAGGCTCGCCAGGTACAGGATGAATGCTCCATATCTTTTCGATCAGGGCGGTGGTCGAATACCCGGGTTCGAAGGGCAGGATCTTAACCTCGGCTCCGATCTCCGCGGCTACCTCAGCTTCCGGCAAATCTTCGATGCGGTAGTCGCCACCCTTGACGTACACAGCGGGCTTCAGCTCGCGCATGAGGCATACCGGGGTATCCTCGTCAAAGAGAACAACCGCGTCAACGGACTCGAG
>JALZFJ010000262.1 GCA_030867425.1 Actinomycetota bacterium
TAGATCTTCGGGCGGACCCCGGAGGAAAGGCGGTCGTCGTGGGTCGGGAATTCTACGGTTATGACCAGCTCATCAAGCTCCGGCTGAACTCCGGGCGCACGATCCTCTCGCGCCCCGGAGGCTGGTCTGGGCTTCGAGCCCGGAGAGCGCGTCGCCGTCGAGGTCCGAGGATCTGCGCTCGTCTTCCCCAATCCCTGATGAGCTCCGCCGGTTCTTAGTCCACCTTATTTCGGGAGATCAGAGCAAGCGCTTCAGCACGCAGGGCGGCGTCCTCCTCGAAGGCCCCGCGTGCCGCCGAGGTTACCGCGACGCTGCCTACCGCTTCCACCCCCCTCATCGTCATGCACGTGTGTTCGGCCTCGACGACCACGATAGTGCCCGACGCGCCCAAAGCACCGTACACGGCGTCGGCAACCTGGGCTGTTAGACGCTCCTGGAGCTGGGGCCTCCTGGCGTAACCCTCCACCACGCGCGCGAGCTCCGAAAACCCGACCACCCGGCCGTTTGGCACATACCCCACGTGGGCCTTGCCGGTGAAGGGCAAAAGATGATGTTCACAGAGGCTCGCTACCGGTAACTTCCGGATAAAGATGAAGTCGCGCGTTCCCTCGTCGAAAGCTCCTTCGAGGTGCCGGGCGGGATCTTCAAAGAGGCCTGAGAAGAGATGGGCGTAGGCCTCGGCGACGCGCTCGGGGGTCTCGGCAAGACCCTCCCTCTCCGGGTCCTCGCCGATGGCGAGGAGGACCTCGCGCACCGCCCGTGCGATGCCGTCCTGATCTAACCTCCGCTTTGCGGCATGCGCCTCTTCCGGCACGCCCCTACCCCCTCACTAAAGCCGGCAGCCCACGGAGGTCCGGAAGTGTAGCCACGGCTTCCGGGACCTCAAGGCCGCCCTCGCGGTCCACCAGCACGGCGTCGATGCCCATGGCGGCGGCGCCCCTGACGTCCGAGCCGGGATCGTTGCCAACGTGCACGACCCGGTCGCGAGCGACGCTGGACATCCTGAGAGCCTCCTCGAAGATGGCTTCCTCGGGTTTCTCGTGGCCGACCAAAGCCGAGGCCACAATACCGGCGAAGTAGCGCGCCCAGTACAAAGAATCGAGCACTCCTTCGAGCGCCACGTCCCAGTTCGAGACAGCGTAGAGCGGGAGGCCCATGCTTTTTAGCTCCTCCATAACCTCCTCGGACTCCGGGTAGGGCTTGAAGAGGACCCTCCTTTCTAAGGCCTCGGCCAAGACTTCCGCCGGCGCATCGAGGCCCAAACCTCGGGCGGTTTTGCGGGCGTTCTCACGCCGGAATTCCATCAGCTCCTCCTCGGTCGGGTAGTTGATGTTCTCGTTTATGTGCTTTCGCAAGCTCTCCCAGAGGGGCTCGCGAGCCTGATCCACGGTCAGTGGACCGTCCGTGGTGTAGGGCCTTAGATCCTCCACATAGCCTTCGACGTCCAGGTCAACCCAGAGGAGTGTCCCGTCGATGTCGAGGAAAACGGCGTCGTAGCGCACCCTACCGCCCCCTCCCGGCGCGCGCCCGCCAGAGCACGAAGGCCGCGAGCAGGATCGCCTGCAAGGGATGGCGCGGCGCGCTTCTCAACTCAGAATGTTCGCCGGCCCGCGCGAAACTCGGTGATCTCAGGCCATAGGGCACGATCCCGAAGATTTTTCTGTCAGCTCCACGAGCCACCGTCCGTGCCTTTCGCGTCTGGAAGGTTCTCTAGGGCTACGTGAGTATAAACCCAGCGCGAGCGTCCGCCTCTCTTCAGAGCAGCTCGGCGTCGAAGCCGTGCTCCTCGGAGAGGCGGTCCATGAGGTCCTCGACGTCCCGGGCGACGTCTTCGGAGACGTAGAAGTAGGCCGTCTGAGGGTAGGTGACCTCGTCGGGTTCAGAGCGGACGAACTCGTAGTCAGCCCCGATCGCGTCCAGGGCGTCGCGCACGACCTCAAGGTCCTCCTCATCCTTCACGTTATCCACGCGCAGCATAGTATTTCTGTCGGCTTCCACAACCCTCCTAAGCGAAGTCGTAGCCGGAGAACTTGCCGTCCCTTTGCAAGAGCTCGCCATCGGCGTAGAGTTCGCCGCCTTCGCGGAGATCGCAGATAAGATCCCAGTGCACGCTCGACTCGTTCTTGCCGCCGGTCTTCTCGTAGGAGCGGCCGACCGCCAGGTGCACCGTGCCCCCGAGCTTCTCGTCGAAGAGTATGTTCTTCGTCGCGCGCGGGATGCCGTAGTTCGTCCCAATCCCGAGCTCCCCCAGATACCGGGCTCCGTCGTCGGCATCGAGCATCGTGCTCAGGTACTCTTCTCCTTTCTCCGCACTCGACCCTACCACTCGGCCCTCCTCGAACCGCAGCCTGACACCCGAGACCTCGCGTCCGCCGACCGCCACGGGGATTCCGAAGTAGACCTCGCCGTTCGCCGAGTCCTCGACCGGGCCGGTGAAGATCTCTCCGCAGGGCATGTTGTGCGACCCGTCGCCGTTCAAGAACTTCCGATCCTTCACAGAGAGGGTGAGGTCCGTCTCCGGTCCGGTGATGCGGACCTCGTCTGCCTCTTCGAGGCGCTCGACGAGCCTCTGCTGCTCCTTCGCTTTCTCGCGCCAGTACCTCACCGGGTCGTCCTCGTTTAGGGCCATCGCCTCGAAGACGAACTCTTCATAGTCGTCGAGGCCCATCTCGGATTCCTGGGCCAGGGCTTCCGTCGGGAAGAGCGTTAGAGCCCAGCGATCCCTGCCCACGATCATGTCCCGGAGGGCCTTGTCCCGCTTGGCCAAAGCCTGCTGCTTCTGCGGGTCCACCGCCGCCAGGGCGCGGGTGTTCTGCGGGGACATGATCGAGATGAAGGCGGCCGCACCTTCGTACATCGAACGGACAACGGGCGGCGTCTCCTCGTAGTGGTGCTCCTTTGCATGACCGAAAAAGAGCTCCTGCATTCCCGGCAAAGAGACCTGGGGGATCGGGATCGCGTCCACATCCAGGAGCCTCGCGTAGACCTCCTTGATTAAGGGCTCCGCCGCCGCCCCGCCGGAGACGACCACCTGCTCCCCCTCCCCCGCTCTCACGGAGTACTCGACCAGCACCCGCGCCAGCTTCTTCAACCGCTCGTCCCTCATCGAACACGCTCCTTCCGAGAAACCTCCGGCAGAGCTTACCACCAACCCGCACAGACCAGGATAGACTCTACCCCATGAGCGTCCTGGAGCAGGTGGCGGCTTCCCTCAAGAAGAGCAGGCCGCTGCTGATAGAGTCACGAGAGCGTCGCGCCGCCGTCGCGTTGCTGCTCCGTGAAAAGGCGGACAGGCTGGAGCTACTCGTGATCAAACGCGCGGAGAACGTCGTGGACCCTTGGTCGGGACACATGGCCCTTCCCGGCGGCGGCTGGGAGCCCGGGGATAGAGACGCCTACGACACCGCGCACCGCGAGACGCTCGAAGAGGTAGGGATAGACTTGGACGAGGGACGATTGCTGGGCCGTCTCAACGACATGGGGCCACGTAGGGCGGGCAGGGAACTCGTCGTCTCGACCGTCGTGGTAGCGATAGACGCCGTTCCCGCGCGCCTCGATCCGCTGGAGGTAGAAGAAGCTTTCTGGGTTCCCCTGGACCTCCTCGCTGACGAAACCGTCGAGATCCCCGACTTTCCCGGCAGCTGGCCCGCCTTCACCTACAAGGACCGCTACGTCATCTGGGGCTTGACGCACCGCATCCTCACGCAGCTTCGGGCTCTGATCCCCACCAACGCCTAATCTCGTGGGGCTACCTCTACTATTGGAGCCCGTCGCGAGTTAAGCGCAACGCGCCGCGCATTCGCTCCTTGATCACCCTGGGGTCCGGCGCTCCTAAGGACGGGTTCACCGTCCCCTCCCAGTCCGCGTAGGATCAGCTGGAAGTGCCTAGGTATAAGCCCTCCTCGAAGAGCATTATCTGCTCAGGATCATGCATCGTACAAAGCCAGGATGCTAGCACAGGAAGCACTACGATAGGGAACACCCGCCCAACGTACCTCGCGGGGATATACTAAATTGACGTTATGGGACGCACCTGCGGGGAGGGAACGGAGATTTGAAGGTCTTCTACTCGGACCATTTCGTGCTCCCGCTGCCCGAAGGGCACCGCTTCCCGATGAAGAAGTACTCCATGCTCCGCGAGAGGGTCGAACAAGGAGGCATCTCCGGACTTGGCGAGATGCGCGTCCCCCACGCTGCCACGGACGAGGAGGTACTGCGCGCCCACGAACCCACTTACCTGAAGAAGGTAGTCACCGGCACGCTCAACGCTAAGGAGATACGCAGGATCGGCTTCCCCTGGTCGGAGAAGATGGTCGAGCGCTCGCGCCGGGCCTCGGGCGGAACAATAGGCGCCTGCCGGGTCGCCCTCGAAGAGGGCGTAGCAGCGAACCTCGCCGGCGGCACCCACCACGCCTTCGCCGACCATGGCGAGGGCTTCTGCATCCTGAACGACTCCGCTATAGCGGCGCGCGATTTGAAGGCTCAAGGGCTCGTGGAGAGGATTTTGGTGCTCGACACCGACGTCCACCAAGGCAACGGGACGGCGGCCATCCTGCACGATAATCCCCACGTATTCACTTTCTCCATCCACGGCGCCAAGAACTACCCCTTCCACAAGGAGGAGAGCGACCTCGACGTACCGCTCTCCGACGGGGCCGACGACGGGGAGTACCTGGCAGCCCTGGAATGCGGGTTGAAGCGTGTGCTGGACCTGGCGCCCTGGGACCTGGCGATCTTCCTCGCCGGCGCCGATCCTTTCGTCGACGACAAGCTCGGCCGGCTCTCGGTGACCAAGGAGGGCCTCGACGAGCGCGACCGGATGGTGCTCGAATCCTGCTGGGAGCGCGGCATCCCTGTCGCCGTAACGATGGCCGGCGGCTACGCGAAGAGGGTCGAGGACACCGTGGACATCCACTTCCAGACCGTGAGGCGGGCGGCTGCGCTGCTCACGCCGCGGAGGAGACCGACGCACGGATAACGGACCCGCGGAGCAAAGATAGAAGGAGCCCCTGGATGGAGTCTTGCCTGGTCGTCGGCGCCGGCCTCTCGGGCCTCACCGCCGCCCAAACCCTCCAAAACGCAAGCATGCGTGTCACGGTCCTCGAAAAGGAAGATAAGGTCGGCGGCCGCATGAGGACGGACCGCATACAAGATGGCGTCTTCGACCACGGCGCCCAGTTCTTCACCGTCCGCTCTGACCGATTCGAGGAGATGGTGAACGGCTGGCTCTCCGCCGGCGTCGCCGAAGTCTGGACCCGCGGTTTTGCCGACGCAAAAGGCGAGCACAAAGAAGACGGCCATCCCCGCTACAAGGGCACGCGCGGCATGAACGCTATCGCCGAGCACCTGGCCCGAAGCCTCGACGTACGTACCGACGCAGAGGCGAGAGTGTTACGAAAGAGCGAACGGGGTTGGGTAGTCGTCACGAGAGATGCCACTCACACCGCCGATACCCTGATTCTCACCCTGCCATCCGCGTTTTCCCTCGTGAACGAGAGCGACATCCCGCTCCCCGACGATGCCCGGCATGCGCTGCAGATCATCTCCTACGATCCTTGCATCGCTGTGATGGCGCTCCTCGACGCCCCCAGCAGAGTGCCCGAGCCGGGTGGTGTTCAGATCGGGGGAGATCCTCTTTTCTGGATCGCGGACAATCAAAAGAAGGGCCTCTCCGGGGTCCCCGCCGTCACGATACATGCCGGTCCCGAGTTCAGCCGCGAGCACATGCACAGCGACGGCAAGAAGCTCGTCGACTTACTCCTCGGAGAGGCGAAGGATTACCTGAGGACCGGCGTGAAAGCCACCGCGGTCTACCGCTGGGAGCACAGCGCACCTATTGGACTCTGTGACAAGCCGTTCGTCTACGTCGAGGGACCGCCGCCCTTGATCATCTGTGGCGACGCCTACGCGGGGCCGAAGGTCGAAGGGGCTACCCTGTCCGGAATCGCCGCCGCCGAGAAGCTCATCGAGAACGGTACCCGGTAAAGTACATCTTGCACCTAGCGGCGTCGCTCTTCTGGTCGGCGTCGTCTGGTTCGTACAGGTGGTCCACTATCCCCTCTTCGCCAGGGTAGTCTCGGAAAGGCTCGACCTTTACTCCGAAGCCCACCCGCGCTTCACGGGCTAAGTCCTCGGCCCACCGATGCTCGTCGAGCCGCGACAGCTCTCCTCCTCGCCTTCGATAGGTTCGAAGGCGTGCCCTTCGTCGCCGCTGTAGCTGATCTCGCTCTCTTAGCCCTGATCTGACTCCCACAGCGCTCCTACAGGCGCTATGGCGCTCTCAGGCTTCGACAAGGAGACCATAAGCAACCTCGTCCTCTCTAACTGGGTGCGCACTGCATCCAGAGCGTGCAGGCTATGCTCGTCTTGTGGATAACCGTCCACGCTATCGGCTAGGAGCAAGGGTTTAAGGCTGGCAGCGGGTTATGGGAAGTGGTACATATAACCTATATGCCACACAAAATTTAAAACAAGGAGGGGAGAGGGTTTTGGGTAACAGGAGGGTAGCTTTAAAACCGCACGTGGCCAGGATCCGGCGCTGGGTCGACGAGGGGCGGGGGGACGATTGGATCGCCCAGGAGCTCAACACCACTTCCTCCAGCGTCCAGAGCTTCCGGTCACGCAACTCGATCTACCGCCGCGACCCCGTTCGCCGGGGGCGGCTCTCCGAGCACCCCGTGGTCCTCGATGAGAACGAAGTGGGTATCGTGCTGATCACGGATGCGCGTGAGTCGGAAGTCTTCGCTAACGAGTGGCGCAACTACCTCCGCCGAAACCCGGAGGACTTGCAGATCGTCATCACCCAAGATCGCATCTACCTCGAAAAGGTCCGCTAGGACTTTATGAGCGGCGACGAGCCCACGGTAGATCTACGCCTCCCCCTCGAGACCGCCGAAGACCTGCACGCCGTTCTCGAAGACCTGCTGGAGAGCGGACGTGAAGAAGCCGCCCTGAAGAGGGCCTACCGTATCCTCGCCTGGCGTATGCTGGCCGCCAAGGGCGGCACCGGCCTCACGGGCCAGATGGCCGAGCTTGCCCGTGGGGCCCGCAGCGTCGAGGAGTACGAGGCGGCACGCGACGAGGCTTTGGGCCCCCTACTCGACGGCTTGGAGAGCGCCGAGAACAGAGATCCGTAGGAAGGAAGCTGTCAGATATGGGGTGTCGGCGGAGCTTCGATTCGGCAGGCCGGAATGGTTTGTAGCCGGCAACATCAGCGGAACGGATCTCGACAGGCCGTGGAAGCTTCGAGCCAAAGGCCAGTACCTGATTGCTGATACCTGACGGCTATTCGTTACCAAACCGTTATTCTTGAGTAGCGGTAATGTAACTTCGGAAGTTGTTTCCAAATCTAAAAACTCTATACCCCCCCTCAGAGCACCAGTTATCTCGACCCCCCCATCGAGATTCGTCACCGCCTTCAGGCGGAGCATCTTATAGACGTGGTAGCGCTCCTCGGGAGTGAGGCTGTCCAACGACGCGGGCACCAACCCCGCGTAGGACTCCAAGAGAGTGTCGCGGTCACGCTCAAGCTGCTCGACCTTCTCCTGGTGATGCTTGAGGGATTCAAGCTCCTTGTGGGCGATATTACGGGTCTCCTCAAGCGCTTGTAGCTTCTCTCCCAGCTCCTCATAAGCCATAAGACCTTTGGCTGCTAGGTCTTGGTAACCGCTACGCATCCGGTCGGCCTCGGCCAGCTTCTCTAGCCAGGTTTTGGCTTGTTTATCAGGGTCACTGGAGAGGCGGTTACGCTCCTCAGTGATCAGCGTGTCGAGGCCGTCGCGCAGCTTCTCAGGGTCTTTAAGGAGGCCAGAGACGAGCTTCCACACCATCGGCTCCAAGGTATCGGCCCGAATGCTCCGCTGCAGGCACGCGCTCTTGTTGTGGGCGGCGACCCGTGAGCAGATATAGTAATGGTAGGAGTAATCGCGGATGTTCACCGTTCGTGATGTCATATGCCAGCCGCAGCTACCACAGATCAGAACACCACCTGAAAGCTCCCAGAACCGGTGACCGGCAGATGAGACCTTGCGGTTATCCTTGATCGCCTCGCGCGCACTGTCTACCCACTCGCGGGGGACGCCGGAGCCGGACACGGGCACGGCGATCCACTCCTCGCGGGGCTTCAGGATGATTTTTTGGCGTTTTTTGTAGTGACGCTGCCCGTTGTGGTCGGTCTCGCTCACAGTAGTTTTTCTGTTGTGGCGGCGGTTGAACCACCAGACACCGTAGGAGTTCTCCGGGTCGAGCCGTGCCGCGACCTCCGGCGTGACAAGCCCCTTGATCTCGTCGAAGGTGTGGGGCTTGTAAACGTCGTCACCAACGATCTCACGGATAGTGGCCGTCGACCAGAACCTCGTGCCGCTCGAGGTCGGTACCCCCTCGCGATCGAAGAGAACCTTGACGCCCTTGAGGGATGCTCGCTCGACGCCGATCAAGTAGAAGATGCGATGGACGATCTTCATGGCCTCCTCGTCAAGGACGTAACCATCGCGGGTGTTGTTGTAGCGGTAACCGAAGTTTGGGGTACGGTAGGCAATGATCTTGCCCTCGCGGGCCTTCCTGAGCCTCCCCCGGCGGGTTCTCTCGGCGGTTTTGGCTCGCTCAAATTTGGCAAGTTGATCCAGGATAGCGGTCTGTAACTCACCCTCGGGGGTGTCATCGCCCCGGTCGTTCAAAGCCCTGATCTTGCAGCCGCACTCGCCAAACTCCTCAGACAGCAGATAGTGGTAGGCGGGTTCT
>JALZFJ010000270.1 GCA_030867425.1 Actinomycetota bacterium
CCGGGCGCGGAAACCGAGATTTAGGGATGCTCGCGACAGGTCGAAGCTCGCTGGTCGACCCCGTACGCGACCGAGCGTCAGGTGTGGTACGTAGGGGCGCCCCTCGCGTTCGAAGCCCAAAGGTGCGAAGGCAGCGTCTACGTCCGTAGCTAAAGAGCACAGCCGTTCGGAGCCTGCACCGACACTAGCCCACAAGATGCGGGCGCGCCGCGCCGACGGGAAGGCCCCGAGCCCTGTCAGCCCAACATCAAACGGTGCGTGGTGCCTGCAGGTTTCTTCGAGGGCGGCGCAAAGGTCGTTCAAGATCTCTTCCTGGGTGTCTCCAAGGAACTTCAGCGTCAGGTGAACCTTCTCGGGTCTGGCCCACCGCACCTTGTCGCCGGAGCGCCGCACCGCTTCGAGTGCCCCGGAGAGCGCCGTCTTCCGGACTTCCAGTGGTGGGAAGATGGCGACGAAGGCGCGCACCTACCCTCGCCTAGCGTTTGGCACCGGGGGTTTGGTCGTCGCTCCGATTGCGGTAGCTTGCGGCGCGGTTGGCTATGAGGGCGGCGGTCGCGCCGGCGCCGGCGCCGTTGTCCACGTTGACTACCGAGAGGCCAGGGGAGCAACTCTGCAGCATACCGAGGATGGCGGCGGTTCCGTCCCCGCCGAGACCGTAGCCGGTCGAGGTCGGCAGCCCCACGACCGGTACGGCGACGAGGGCCGAGACCACGCTCGGCAGTGCCCCCTCCATGCCCGCGGCGACGATCACGCAATCCGGATCGAAGGCGCGCATCTCTTCGAGAGGCCCGGCGAGGCGGTGGAGGCCCGCAACGCCTACGTCGTGGAAACCCTTTACGGCGACACCCATCTCCCGGGCCACCGCGACGGCCTCCTCCAGAACAGGCAGGTCCGAAGTGCCGGCGCTTACAGCGGCGCCGCGCCCGCCGGTCGGCACGGGCTTCCCCAAGCCAACGACGAGGGCCTTCCCGGCCCTCCGTGCGGGGAAGTTGGCGAGTGTATCGCGCAAGAAGCGTTCCTGTTCGAGGGTGGGGCCGCTGACGATCGCGCGCTCCGAATGCTTCAGGATGGCGGCGCAGATGCCGGCGACCTGTTCGGGAGTCTTGCCTGGGGCGTAGACGATCTCAGGTACGCCCTTACGGGCCGTGCGGCCCAAGTCTAGGACGGCGAACTCGTCGAGGTAGCGGACCTCGCCCTCTCTCAGACGCCCGGCGGCCTCGGCGGGGGAAAGGTTGCCGCCGGCGACGGCGGTCAGTATCTCTTCCAGGTTGTCCGGAGGTTTCGGCATTGGGCTCTAGTGTAACCGGTTTCGCAAGAGGGTAGACAGTGAGCGCCCTGGCCACGGCCATTTATGAGGAAAGGCGTTTTCGATGACGACTATTATCGAGCTGGTGGGCTCTCTGGTGGCGATCCTGGGAGCCGCCGTCCTGTTCACCAATGCCGTCGAGATGCTCGGTGAGCGGCTGAACCTGGGCTCGGGAGCGGTGGGGAGCGTGCTCGCGGCGGTGGGGACCGCTCTACCGGAGACCATGATTCCGGTGGTCGCCCTTATAGGGGCGGCCCTCGCCGGCGAGAGTGCCGGGGCGGCCGCCAGCGAGATCGGCGTCGGCGCGATCCTCGGGGCGCCGTTCCTCCTCGCCACGCTCGCTATGTTCATCGTCGGGATCACGGCCCTGGGCTTCCGGCGCCGCAGGGAGAACGGGACGGAGCTCGTCATAGAGAAGCGGACCACCAGACGAGACGTAGTGTACTTCCTCGTTGCCTTCGCCGTAGCCGCCGGCGCGGGCATCGTGGCGTTGCCGACCTACGTGAAGGTGTTGGTGGCGATCGTCCTGGTCGGAGCGTACGTCTACTACGTGTGGCGAACCATAGTGGCCGGGGGAGAGGCGATAGGGGAGACGCCTGACAACCTGACGCTGTGGCCCGAGTCCTCGTGGGGCCGGGCGCCGACCTGGGCTGTCGCAGCGCAGCTTCTCGGGACCCTGGTAGTGATGGGGGTTGGGGCCCACATCTTCGTACGGGGGGTGGAGCACGCCTCCGAATCACTCGAGATACCGGCCGGTTTGATCTCGCTGGTCCTCGCTCCCCTGGCGACGGAGCTGCCTGAGAAGTTCAACTCCGTGATCTGGCTCAGGGAAGACAAGGACACTTTAGCCTTCGGCAACATAACGGGTGCCATGGTCTTCCAGAGCACGCTACCTGTCTCTTTGGGCCTCTTGTTCACGCGCTGGGAACTGGACTTCATCAACGTTTTCTCCGCGGTGCTCGCCCTCGCCTCCAGCGTCGTCCTCCTTGGGCTTCTCCTCCGCAAAGGCCCAATCAAAGCGTTCTATCTGCTCGGCGCGGGGATCCTGTACGTCGCCTTCTTGGTTGCGGCGATCTACCAACTCGGTCTCTAGTCGCAAAATGGTACGTGCTACAGATCCTCTCCGATGGTTCGGAAGAGGCTGGCAGGACGAAGTGGCCCTTGCGTTCCTGATAGGATGGAGAGCGTAAAGTTTAGAATATATGCCTCTCGCTTCCCTGCACCGCCAAATGCGTGCCGGGATTGGAAGCAGTGGAAGGATAGTCATTGTTTGAGTTTTTGAATGGGGAAATACTGGCCCGGTTTTTGGGCGTGCTGGGCGTCGACCTCCTCCTCGCCGGCGACAATGCCGTGGTTATCGCCATGGCAGCCCGCAACCTCGAAGGCTCCAACCGGCGTAAGGCTATCATCTTGGGGGCTGGCGGAGCCGTGGTGCTACGGCTTATCTTCGCGGCCATCATCACTTACCTGCTCTTGATCCCATTTCTTCAGGCGGCGGGCGGCCTTCTGCTGCTCTGGATCGCCTGGAAGCTCGTCAACGAAGATCCGAACGAAGAAGAGAAGGTACAGGCTGGAGAGAGCACGTGGGAGGCGGTCAAGATAATTATCCTGGCCGATGTCGTGATGTCGCTGGACAATGTGATCGCCCTCGTCGGCGTCTCGGGAGGCAACTTGCTGCTTCTCGCAGCCGGCATAGCATTGACTATACCGCTGGTTATCTTCGGCAGCGCGCTGCTAACCTCGCTACTGAGCCGTTTTCCCATACTAGTGTACGCCGGGGCGGGACTCCTAGTGTACATAGCGGTGGAGATGCTCTTCCAGGACGTGTTCCTCCACGACTACCTCGAGCCGTTGGCAAACATTGAGTGGCTGATAGGAGTGGGCACCGCCGCCGTTTTCACCGCCATAGCCTGGCTATGGATGCGACACACCAGAAAAGCGGCACAGGCCGAGGAGGAGACCCGAGGATAGCGCGATCCTTCTATCCGACCTCCTCCCGGATGCGACCTAGTTCCCGCGCGAGCTCCAACGCCGCGTTGCCCGCTCGCTCGCGGGCGGTCGTTAGCGGGACGCGAGCGTCGGGGCGGGTGTATTCCGCGAGCGCCGCCTCAGCGGGAGAGCGCGAAGCCTCGTCTACCTACGAGCCTTCGGCCACTTCTTCGGCGCCGGGCGAGGGATCGAACTCGTACCCGGCTTCCCGGACGGCTTGCCCGATCTCCTTAAGCTCTGCCTCCCCGCCCTCGTAGGAGACGGCCACGAGCTCCTTCGCAGGGTCCGCGTTGACCTCGTGGACGAATCCGAGTCGTGCGAGGGCCCGCTGCAGGCGTTCGGATTCCCCGGTCTCCGCGAAGTCGCGGACCACCAGCGTTATGTCTGGCATTGTCCTCCCTTCGGTCGGTTTTTCACTGCGCGGGCTGTTCTTGGGGCCGTACCCTCATGCTCAGATCGCTCCTGCCGCGCCGCACCCGCAATTCCGCATCGCGTCCTATGGCCGACCCGTCCAGGAAGTTCAAGAGGTCGTCTGTGGAGTGCACCGGCTTACCGTCGAAGCCCACGATCAGGTCCCCCTGCCGCAGTCCCGCCCTATCGGCCGGACTGTTCGGCGCAACGTTCTCGACCTGCGCACCGCCCGAGGCGTCGTCGCGCGCCTGACGGCTTTGCACCATCACCCCGAGGTAGGCCCGACGTACGCGGCCCTCCGTCACCAGAGCAAAGACCACGCGCCTGAAAGCTGCCGAGACCGGCACGGCGAAGCCTATCCCCTGGGCACCGCCGATAATGGCCGTGTTGATCCCGACGACCCTCCCGGAAGCGTCCGCTAGTGGTCCGCCAGAGTTGCCCGGATTGATCGCCGCGTCCGTCTGGATGACGTTCTCAATCAGACGCCCGTCCTGGCCCCTCAATGATCTCCCCAACGCGCTTACCACCCCCGCCGTCACCGTGCGCTGGAACCCCAAGGGGCTCCCGATCGCCACGACGAGTTGTCCTACGACGAGGTTCTGTGCCTCCCCCAAAGGGGCTACCGTGAACTCCCCTTCGGGCGCGAAGCGCACCACCCCTAGGTCGCTCGACGGGTCGTCGCCCAAAACCTCGGCGTCCACCGTCGAGCCATCGGCGAGCGTCACCCGCATTCCTCCGGACCTACGCATGGCCCGCTGCCTCAAGCCCCGCACGACGTGGCTGTTCGTCACGGCGGTCGCCGTCCCCTCGTCCGAGCCGAGGATGACCCCGCTCCCACCGCCGCGTCCCGACTGGGTCCCCACGGAGATCACCGCGGGCCCAAGCTGCTCGGTGACCTCGCGTATGGCCCGAGAATAGGAGTCGAGCTCGGCGGCTTCCAGGCGCGAACTCGCGGACAAATTCTCGAAGATCTCCATGGCGTATTTTTACCGCACGCCACATATCAGCGCACCCGGAAGAACGGCTAGGTGCGACGGCCACCCGCGAGCCTGAAAGGAAACCGGCGGCCTGCACAGAGATATAATCCTCGCTGATGAGGCCGGTCTTGGACAAGGCGCGCCTCCCGGCGGCTGTGCTGGCGGCTAAGACCGCCCGGATCGCCAGCCGGGTGCTGAAGAGAGGGGGAGGTTCGACGTATCCAGGCGTCGTTGCACGCAGGGTGGATCCGAAGGTCCTCGCGAAGCTCTCGCGGAGGTTGGCGCGAGGCTCCATGGCGATCACGGGCACCAACGGCAAGACAACCACGACCCGGATGGTGAGCGAGATCTTGAGGACCGCCGGCGTTGGCGTCGTGAACAACTCGACGGGCGCGAACCTGGTCACCGGCGTGACCGCCGCGCTGGTCTCCGACGCTTCCCTCTCCGGCCGTCCGGCCTCGGAGATGGGGGTCTTCGAGGTGGACGAGGCTAGCGCACCGGGCGTCGCCGCCGAGGCGGAACTCTTTATCCTCGCCGTCCTGAACCTCTTTCGCGACCAACTCGACCGCTACGGGGAGCTGGCCTACGTCGGCAAGGTCATAGCCTCTGCTTTCGAGGATCTGTCGCCGATCGGCGCCGTCGTCCTGAACGCCGACGACCCCTTGGTCGCGAGCCTTGGAAGGGGCGCGAAGAAGGCGGTCTTCTTCGGGGTCGACGACCCCGCCCTCGACACCGGCACCCTCCAGCACGTCGCCGATTCGAAGGACTGCCCGGTCTGCGGTACGGCCTTGTCCTACGACGCCGTCTACTTCGGTCACGTGGGGACTTACCGGTGCCCGAACTGCTTCTTCGCCCGCCCGGAGCCGCTGTATGTGGCGAGAAATGTTCGGATGGACGGGCCCAAGGGGACGGACTTTCTCCTCACGACGCCCGAGGGGGAGCACGAGGCGCGCATCGGACTGCCGGGGCTCTACAACGTGTACAACGCCCTCTCGGCGGCGGCGGTATCCGGTGAGGCAGGGGTGAGGTCGGAGGTCGTGGTCCGGGGTTTGAGGGGGTTCAGCGGGGCATTCGGGCGAGTCGAGCGGGTGAAGGCGGGGAAGAAGGAGGTCTTCTTGCTCCTCATCAAGAACCCGGTAGGTTTCAACGAGATCCTGCGCACCTTCGTCGCGAGCCCGAACGACAAAGCCAGCGCCGACGCGGCCAGGCACGTCCTGATCGCCATAAACGACAACCACGCCGACGGCCGGGACGTGTCCTGGCTCTGGGATGTGGACTTCGAGATGCTGGCCGGCACCCGGGTGAACGCCTCCCCCCGGTTCTCCGTGAGCGGCATCCGGGCCGAGGACATGGCCGTACGCCTCAAGTACGCCGAGCTCCCGGTGGGCGACGTGATCCCCGACCGCAAAGACGCCCTCCTCGCCGCCCTTGACGCCACCCCTCCGGGCGAGACGCTCTACGTCTTGCCGACCTATACGGCGATGCTGGAGCTCCGGCAGACCTTGAGCGACCTCGGGTACACCCACCCCTTCTGGGAGGATTAGAGTGAAGCTGACCATACACCACTTGTACGCAGACATGATGAACCTCTACGGCGATCGTGGGAACGTCATCGCCATAAAAAAGCGCGCCGAGTGGCGCGGTATCGCCGTGGAGGTCGTGGACGTGGGGCTCAAGGAGTCCATAAGGCCAACGTCCTCCGCGGACCTCTTCCTCTTCGGCGGGGGCCAGGACCGCGAGCAGGCGCTTTTGGCTGAGGACCTCTCGGGGACGAAGGGTGCGGATCTCCGGGCCATCGTCGAGGATGGGGGGGTAGTCTTGGGCGTTTGCGGAGGCTACCAGCTCATGGGGCACCATTACAAGACGCCCGAGGGGGAGAAGCTGCCGGGGGTGGGCATCTTCGACATGCACACTAGGCCGCGCAAGCCGGACGAGACACGCTTGATCGGGAACGTGCTCGCTCGCGTCCGCGCCCCGGAGGACGACGTTGTCCGCGAGATCGCGGGATTCGAGAATCACGGCGGCCGCACCGAGCTCGGAGACGTGGAGCCTCTGGGTGAGGTGATCATGGGCTACGGCAACAACGGCCGCGATGGCACCGAGGGCGCGCGGAAACTCAACGCCTACGGTACCTACCTTCACGGCTCGCTGCTCCCCAAGAACCCCTGGCTCACCGACCAACTTCTATTGAACGCTTTGCGCCGCGTGGACGAAAACGTTGAGCTCGAGCCCTTGGACGACGCCGCGGAACGGTCCGCTTTCGAATCCGTCGTCGGCCGCCTGAGCGGGCGCCAGAGGGGCTAGCCAGGGTTCCGGTGCGCTGGCCCTCCAAGCCAGTCCCCGAGTAGCCGGATGTAGCCCTCGAAGTTGTCCCGATGGACGCCGTGCCCGGCGTCGAACGCCTCCGTCATGCCGCGGCGAAGCGCGTTGGTGACGAATGCGCGTTCCGTTCCTATCAGCGCGGAGTCGTGTTCCTCGCTCCCCAGCACGAGCAACGTTGGAGCCTCGACGGCCTTCGTCAAGGCGACCAGATCATAGCGTAACCCTCCTCGGATCAGCTCCGCGACCGGTCCCGCGTCGCATTTGCGAAGCCCCAGGACGCCGTTGGCGGCGTCTTCTTCGGCCCACGAGGGCTTCTCCGCAATCCACTCCCGCGTCAGGGCGTCGGGGTCCTGTTGCGCCCGGGCCGCGTAGGTCTCTACGCCCCTTGCTACCTCCTCGAAGTTGGTGCTCTCCGGTCCCGGCGGGTCCTCTAGGACAACCCTGCGCACTCTGTCGCCGTGAAGCTCGCAGAACTTCAGCGCGGCGAGGGCACCCAGCGAGTGTCCGAGCAGGACGTCCATCCGTTCGCCGGGTTCGAGCACCTCTGCTGCCGTATCGTGCACGTCTTTAGCGAGGTCCTCGATCCCCTCGCCGCCGCGTATGCGCGGGCTAGAACCGTGCCCGCGTAGGTCGACGGCGACCACGCGCCACCCGTTCTCCGCGAACCATGGCCCGATCCGCCACCAGGTGCGCGACGAGGCCGTAACCCCGTGCACGAGCACGGCGAGCGGGTTGCCCTCCTCGCCCCAGCTCTCGAAAGCCAGCCTCAAAACCGCTCCACCGAGGGACGCAGGTCCAGCTCCAGTGTCCAGGCGGTCGGGTCCTGGGAGTACAACCGCCAGTAGGTCTCGGCGATGGTGTCGGGGGAGAGCATAGTGTGCTCCTCACGGTCCGGCGACATCTCGCGCACCCTGGGGGTGTCGATCTGGCCATCTATGATCACATGCGCCACGTGCACCCCCCGAGGCCCGAACTCGCGAGCCGTGGCCTGGGCCAGAGCCCGGAGGCCGAACTTGCCCGCGGCGAGCGCCGCGAAGTTGGCCGAGCCCCGCAAAGACGCCGTCGCGCCCGTGAGTATGATCGTGCCGCGCCCCTCTTCCACCATCGCCGGCAGAACCTGTTGGGCGCCGTAAAAAGCGCCAGAGCAGTTGGCCTTGAAACAGTCGTCGAACTGCTCCGGCGTTAGCTCCATGATACCCCCCATCTGGAAGGCGCCGGCGTTGTAGACGAAGACCTCCGGGTCGCCGAGCTTGTTCCTCACCCAATCGAAGGCAGCGGCCACGGAAGTGGCGTCCGTCGCGTCGGCCTCCACCGCGAACGCCGTTCCGCCCGTGCCCTCGACCTCCTCACGCACCCCTGACAGGCTCTCTTTCCGCCGCGCCATCAGGCCCACCGCGAAGCCTTCGCGGGAGAAGCGCCGAGCAATAGCTGCCCCAAGCCCTGGTCCTACGCCCAAGATAGCCGCCACCTTCCCGTCCATCCAAAATCCTCCTTGCTGCGGAAGCTATCGTCCCGATACAAACTCTACCCCGGCGGACTGTGCTCCCGCCACAGGGGCGTAAGGGTGAAGCGGATGTGGCCAAGAAAAGTCTCTTCTTTGTGGGTGCCGTTGGCGGGTCACGGACCGAGGACGGAGAGGAGGCTGCATTGGTCGAGGATCGCCGCGAAGTGAGGCCTTCCTCACCCAGGCGGCCAACAAGGCATACAGGGGAGAAGAAGCCGTGTAACGCGCCGCCGTTTACCTCGATGAGGGAGCTTTTCTAGAGTACGTGCCGCACCACTTCATCCCCCTCGCCGGTTCCACCTACCGGCAAGAGAGCGTCTTCTACCTGGTGGAGGACGAGACGCTCGTTGTCTGGGACGCGTACTCTGCGGGGCGCGTGGCGTACGGGTAGCGCTTCGCCTTCGACCGTCTCTACAGCAGGACGCGCATCTTGAGGGAGAAGGTCCCGCAGGCCGTGGACGGCTTAGATCTCCCCGGCGGCGAACCTTACGGCGGCTACTCGTACCTGGGGTCACTTTACGTCCTGGTCCCCAAAGAGCTCTCGCCGCTGGTCGAAGAGCTACACGCCTCCTTAAGCTCTTTGTCCTGCGTCCTCGCGTCGGTCATCAGCCCCGGTCCGCGCCTCTGTACGGCGCGAGTCTTGCCCGAAGTGCCACCGCCCTGTATCGGACGCTGGACGAATGCCGGACGGTGGCGCGCATATCTGGAGCTGCCACCCGCTGCGCGGGAGGTATGGTAGCGTAGAGGAGCCTGTTACTTACGCAGAAGACGGGGGTTTGCGAGAATGCAACTCTTCGAAAAGCTCATAGATCACCCCGAGGCCGAGACGCTGGTACTAAAGAACACGCCTCGCCTGCCGCTCGTGTGGACGCCGCTTGAGGAAGCCCAGGGGCTCGCCCTGGCCGAGGTCGTACGAGCTAAATTCGATAGTCCGCCTTTCGACAGCTCGGCGGTGGATGGGTATGCCGTAAGGAGCGTGGACACAGAGGTCGGGCGAATCTTCCCGGTAGTGGACGAGGCTCCGGCGGGGCGTCCGGCACAAAAAGAGGTGGGGGAGGGGGAGGCGATCAAGATCTTCACCGGTGGCGTTATCCCCGAAGGTGCCGACGCCACCGTCATGGTAGAGAACACCTCCGGCTGGGGGGCGAAGTTCGAGCTAAAGAAGGCTGCTTCTCCGGGACAGAACGTACGCAGTGCCGGGGAGGATGTGCAGAAGGGAGAGGTGATCCTGCGCGCAGGCATCGAGATAGGGCCGCCCGAGATCGCCCTCGCCGCGACTCAGGGCTACGCAGGGTTGCCGGTCTACAGAAAGCCGAAGGTCGCTATCTTTTCGACGGGTAGCGAGCTCGTTGAGCCGGGGTCGCGCGAGCTTTCGCCCGGCGAGATCTACGACTCCAACTCCTTCGCCTTGCTCGCCCAAGCTCGCGAATCCGGCGCAGATGTCCGCCGCATCGCCGCCGCCACCGACGACGCCGATGCCTTGCACGCCGCGATGGAGGAGGCCTTGAGGAGCGCGGACGTCGTCGTCACGAGCGGCGGGGTCTCGGTGGGGGAGAAGGACCTAGTCAAGAGCACGCTACTGGAGCTCGGGGTGAAGCAGGTCTTCTGGGGCGTTAAGCTTAAGCCGGGCAAGCCGGTCTTCTTCGGCACGCGCGAGGATGCCCTCCTCTTCGGCTTACCCGGCAATCCCGTCTCCGCGATGGTTTGCTTCGAGCTCTTCGTCCGGCCCGCTATCATGCGGATGATGGGCCGCGAGGACAAGCACCGCCCGCGTACGGAGGTGTACTTCGACAAGGAAGTCGAGAACCGCTTCGGCAGGATGCACGCGATGCGGGTGAACTTGGAGTGGACGGAGAAGGGCTGGAAGGCTGAGTCCGTCGGCGCCCAGGGCTCGGGGCTTGTCAGCTCCCTCACCAAAGCGGACGCCCTCGCGCTCATCGGTCCCGAATCGGAAGGGGTGCGAGCAGGCGAGCCGATCGAGGCTATAGTGCTGCGAGAAGAAGTGATTCTCAGACCGGTCAGCAAGGGAGCTGAGATGCCGATAAGCTGAGGCGCTGACGAGTCGAAATGCTAAAATTAGTACTCATGTTTGAGTCAGATCTCGAAGACAACATCTTCCGGCGGCGTCTAATGAAGGAGGTTGCGCCGGGGGTTCCGGTGCACTTTTCGTTCTATTCGCCTTCGGTAAAGGTCCAGGTCCTGGCCCACGCCGAGCACTTGCCGGGGGCGAACGGCCGTTACGTTGGGGACGCGGTGACCATTGAGTTTGTCCCCGAGGACGCGGCGGCGGTCGAGCGGGTGCGGGAGTTCGTGTGGCGCTGGGAGGAGCACAACGCGTTCACGGCGGTGCGCAAGATCAACCACCTGAGGCGCGGCGTGGACCCCGAGAGCGTCGAGGGCATCTTGGAGCTGGTGCGCGGTGTGGACCGGCGGGCCGCAGCCAAGGCCGCCGAAGCCGTCTGTCCCGACGAGCTCGAGGAGATGATAG
>JALZFJ010000298.1 GCA_030867425.1 Actinomycetota bacterium
GGGCTCGACCTCATGCTCGTGGGTGTCACCGTTCACCCTTACCTGAATCCTTCGCAACCTAACTCCTCCTTCCCTTTCCGTAGAGGCGAACGCCGAACGGCGCTTTCCTCACCACCAAACGCTCAACTGGGAGCTTTCCCTATCTGGTACCGAACCCGCAGTTATCGGGATCACAACTTGGTCCCCTCCTACCAGCGGCCTCGCTCGTTTTCCCCTTTCCTTACGATAGGCGCGGTTAGCGTAGCACAGGTAAGAGAACACCTTCAACGAAAAGGATGTGTTAAGGAACCTCCTCGCCTTAGAGTTATAGGCGGGCCCAAGCTCGCGCCAGGTGAAGCGGGGAAAGTAGGCCTGCGAAGTGCGACGATCGGGGGTTAGTGTGCGCCTTGTGCCACCGGGTCGAGGTGGCGCGCAACCTGGAAGGGCTCACCGGCGTCGCCGAAGGACTCGTCAAGGCCCGAGCCTCTTGACCGAGGCCGCGCAGAAGGTCCTCTTCAGCGCCACAGAGCCCGACACGTTCTGTCCGGCGGACGGGACACGCCTGGAGGAGCCGCGTCCGAGTGGCGAGGCACGTTGTCCCTACCGCGGGCGAGGAGTTACGGTACCAGGAGCGCCCGCACAGGGGGCCGTCATTGTTCAAAACGGCCAGGCGCTGGTTACGGTTCGGGCTCGTGAGCCCGAAAAAGGCCGTCTCGACCTGCCGCGCGGTTTTCTGGGGGTCGGAGAACATCCGGTGGACGGCCTCATGCGCGAGGTGAGGGAGGAGCTCGGAGCGGAGGCGGAGGTCGTGGGCCCTCCGATACTCCAGGCAACGCACCTAAGGACCGGACGGCGCATACGTGCTGGCGATAGGCTTCAAGACGAGCGTTAGAGGCGAGCCTAGCCCGACCGACGACGTGGCAAGGATAAGGTGGGTCTCGGCGGAGGAGCTAGACGACCTCGACTTCGCCTGGGAATATGACCGGGAGATGGTCCGCGAGGCGCTCGGAAGCGAATAGCCTCTCCCCGGTCCACCAGTAAGCCGGAGCGATGCTGACGCCAACATTTGCTTTCTGCTAACTTTTTGCAGGTAGATGGAAGAAGGACCGATCAACGCTTTGCAGGAGCGCGGGGTGCGTGTTACGCCTCAGCGGGCTCATATCTGGCGGGTTTTGGTCGAGTCCGGGGAGCATTTCACCGCTGAGAAGGTGTGGGAGCGGGTAAGGGGCACGTTACCGGGCCTAGAGCTTTCGACCGTCTATCGCTCTCTTGAGGCGCTGCGGGCGGCGGGGCTCGTGGCGGACAGCCGCTTGCCCGAGGGGCCAAGGGTCTTTGAGGCCCGGCCAGCCTTGCACCCGCATTTAGTGTGCGAGAGTTGTGGGGAGATCTCGCACCCCGAGCCGAAGGTCGGTCGCCGGCTGCTCGAAGCGTTGAACGCCGGCTCGGGAGGCTTCGAGGTGCACGAGCTGCACGTGGCAGCTAGGGGGATATGCGCCGGGTGTGCCCGACAGTAAGAGTTAGGAGGGGCATATATGAGCGCAATAGCCAATTATTTGGAGGGGTTTTTGGAAGGACCAACGGGGGTGGGGGTAATCCTGCTAATCAGCTTATTTCTGGGCCTCCGGCACGCCTCGGACCCGGACCACTTAGCGGCGGTGACGACCCTCATCGCTTCGGAAGAGGAGCGCGAGCAAGCGCGCAAGGCCGGTTTGTTGGGCTTCTTCTGGGGACTCGGCCACGGCACTACGCTCATGATTTTGGGCCTGCCGCTGGTGCTTTTCAATCGCTACCTGCCCGAGCCGGTGCAGCAGGTCGCCGAGGTACTGATTGGCGCGATCATCGTGTTCCTCGCCGTCCGGCTTCTTCTCAGGTGGCGGCGCGGCCACTTCCACGTCCATGTCCACAGCCACGGCGACGGACCACACCATCGCCACGTGCACTCGCACAGAGAAGACGCCTCCCACGAACACGCCCACTCCGTCCCCCCCCGGACGCCCGTAAGCGCATACGGTATCGGGCTCGTGCATGGGATCGGCGGCTCCGGCAGTCTGACGCTGCTGTTGCTCTCGACCATCTCCAATCGGGCCGACGCCGTAGGTGCACTCCTGACCTTCGCCGCCGGGACCGCCGTCTCGATGGCGATCCTCTCGACCGCCTTCGGCCTTGTCATCGCCAGCGGCCCGGTCCGAAGGAACTTCGAGTACGTGGCGCCGGTTTTGGGAGTCTTGGGCATGGCCTTCGGTGTCTGGTACGCTCTCGGCGCTTTGGAGGTCGTGACGTACCCGTTTTAGGTGGTGCAGATCCGCGCTCATTTTGAGGCAATCTTCCGGCGTTGACGCTTTCTGCGCCGCTCGAAGAACCGCGCTGACCGAGCCAGGATCTTGCCCTCGCTTGCTCCCGACACCCGAGACGAGTGGTTTGAGGGGTTCGTCACGGGCCATCCGGTTCGTGGGCCATCCTGATATGGATACTCGATGCCACGCATGGCCGTGTTATGGATGGGGGCGTTAGCACAGTAAGCGTTGGTGGAGGGAACAAAATGTTCGAGTACAACCACGACCGAGGCCACGTGCACGAGAGCGAGCCATCGCTCAGATCCACGCCCGTCCCACACATCGCGCTGCAGCTCTAGCCTGCTCCCGACGTCGACCACGAGGAGCCGGCCAGCGAGTCCGAGCGCAGCGACGGCTCGGTCGTGGAGGCGGTCGTAAGGCGGAACCCACCACGGTATCGTAGAGGGAGCCTATACGGTCGTAGACTCGGACGTTCGACAAGATGCTCGGTTCCCCCTCTATGGGGTCCGGTTAGCAGAGGACGAAGACCGCGGCTAGCTCTCCGGCGACCGAAGGGTGAGGATCGTGATCTCGGGCCGACAGAGGAAGCGGAACCGCGGGTGGGCCCCTAGGCCACGATTGGTGTACAGGGGCATCCCGTCCACCTTGTAGAGTCCGCTCGGGTACTTGCGCGAAAGCTTCGGCAAGAGCAGTCGGCGGACGAGGGGCAGGCCCGTCTGTCCGCCGTGGGAGTGGCCGGAGAGTTGCAGGTCGAAGGAGGCGGTCTCGGCACCCTTGTCTGCGAAGTCGGGCTCGTGGGCGAGGAGGATGGCGGCGCCTTCTTCTGGGAGATGTTCGAGCACCCGGTCGAGGCGATCCATATCCTCATAAGCGTCGTCCACACCGCATAGGTGAAGCGTTGCGCCGTCCCGGTGCAAGGTTTGAACGGCATTGCCCAGCTCGGTCACGCCGCCCGCTGCGAGCGCGCGCCGGACTACTCCGGCGTCGGTCCTGTGATCGTGGTTGCCGAGTACGGCGAAGACCCCGTCGGGAACGCGCAGACGACGGAGCGGGGCGGCAATCCCGGGGACGTGGCGGATCAACGAACGGAGCCGCGAGTAGGTGGTGAAGTCGCCCGTGATCGCGACTAGGTCCGGCTCTTCGGCGTTGACGAGGTTCACCAGACTCAGGAGGCGCCCCGGGGTCATCCAGCCGTCCGCGTGAAGGTCGCCTATCTGGGCGATCCGGTAACCGTCGAACTCCCGAGCGAGACGGGGCAAGACGAGCGAGACGGAGACGACCTCTACGTCCGCCGGCTCGACCTCCCGCGCGTAGTAGGCGAGGCCGGCCGTCCCCAGGAGCGCGCCGCCGAACGTAGCTTTAAACGAGGTGCGAAGGCGTGTTCCGCGTACGTCCACGGTCCCACAGTTTAGACGCCGAAGAGGAGAAAGCACGGCGCCTCGATTCACACCGAGCGGAGGATACCCGGCCGAGTTCCCCGTAATGGAGAACGCCGCTGCTACCGCTGACGGTTACTAGTCCACCATTACGGGGACGCGCTGGACCACGTTTGCGCCGTAGCCGCCGTAGTTCCAGGCCTCGTCGTTGTCCGTGGGTTGCGTCCTTCCGGACGCGTCGGTGGCGCGCACGCACAGCTCGTGCTCGCCGGGCTCCGCGTCCCACTCGTAGGACCACGGTCTCCAGGCGTAGTGTCCGATAGGCTCGCCCAAAGCGGCGGCGTCCCACGTGCGGCCGCCGTCGGAGCTGAACTCGACCCCCTCGACGGGGCCCCATCCCGACCACGCGCGGCCCTCCATGTGGGTGCGTCCCGCCCGCACGTGCCGCACACGGGAGAGGTAGTCCGGGATGCCCGGCGGCACCATCAGAGCATGCGGGTTCTTGCGGGTCATCGGCGTGCCGTGGTCTTCTTCGGATTGCTTGTGGCGGTACCTATCCGTTTGCTGGAAGCCCTCAAAGGGCTCGCTGATGGCCCTGATCTCCTTGAGCCACTTCACCGAGGCCATCCCGTACCACTCCGGCACGATCAGGCGCAGAGGGAAGCCGTGCTGGGGGGGCAGTGGCCCGCCGTTCATCCCATAGGCCAGCATCACCCCGTCGTCGAGGGCGTCCTCGAGCGGGAGGCTCCGCTCGAAGTCTTGCTCGACTCCCCCCTCGACCCCCCGGTCGTGGCCCGAGAAGACCACCTCTACCGCCTCGTCCAGGAGCCCGGCCTCCTGCAGGATCGGCCTTAAAGGCGTGCCGGTCCACTCGGCGCACCCGACCGCCTCCTCGCGCCACGGGGCCGAGACTGGGCGCGGGTACAGGTGCGCCCGCCCGTTTCCGGAGCACTCCATCACCACGGGCACCGTGACCGCCGGTCGGGTCTTCAGGTCGTCGAGGGTCAGCCTTAAGGGGTTGCGCACCAGCCCTCCAACCGGAAGCTCGTAGGAGGTCGCGTCGAGGAAGGGGATGTCGTAGTGGATGAGAAGGTAGTGCATACCCACAGGGGTAACAGGATAGCGAAGCCCTTCGAGGTGAATCCCGTGGTTCCTGAGGGCGAGACCCACCTCGTCGCGACTATACTCCTGACTCTTCGTAGGTTCCGTCATCGTCGTGCTCCTTCGCGTGCCGTTTATCTCCGGCGCGTTCTCCTTGTTGCAAGTCTAACCCGACCCCGGTCCCGCCGCTCTGCGCCCCGGCTAAGTAGTAAGGTAGGGGGGTGCGCATAACTATCACCACGGCCGGTTCGCGCGGCGACGTACAACCGTATGTCGCACTCGGGCTGGGCCTCAAGGAGGCCGGGCACGAGGTTCGCTTGGCGACTTACACGCCTTTTGAAGGTTTCGTGCGCGGGCGTGGGCTGGGTTACCATCCGATTACGGGCGACCCTGATGGGATCGTGGCGGATCTAATCGAGAGCGGCCTGAACCCCGTAAAGTTCACCCGAACCTTCCGCCGGTACTTTGATTCGATCCTGGAACGCCAGCTCGCCGAGTATGACAAAGCCTGCCAGAACGCCGACGCGGTCGTCTACTCGCCGGTCGGTTTCCTCGGCCAATACATCGCCGAAGAGATGGGGCTCCCGGCGGTGGGAGCCGTAGTGCAGCCACTCTTCAGCCGTACCTACCGTTTCCCGAGCTCCCTCTTGGGACGCCCGCCCGGCGGGTTTCTCACCGGGGGACCCCTCGGCGGCTTCTACAACTATTTGACTTACCTCGCCGCGGAGCAGCTCTTCTGGCAAGCCATGCGGCCAGTGTCTGGCGAAGCCCGCAAGAAGCTCGGCCTGATTCCCCTGCCGTTCTTCGGTCCTTTCGCGGACATGAACCAATCCCGTTCGCCCATACTCCACGGCTGGAGCCCGAGCGTCTTGCCCGAACCGCCCGAATGGGGAGACTGGCTGTGCACCACCGGCTACTGGTTCCTGGATCGGTCCGGCTGGCAGCCACCGGACGAGTTGATCGACTTCCTGGACGCCGGACCAGCGCCGGTGAGCGTCGGCTTTGGCAGCATGAACGACGCGGACCCCGAGGAGATCACCGCGCGGGTGCTCGAAGCGCTCCAGCGCACCGGACAGCGGGGTCTCCTTCTCACCGGATGGGGCGGTATCAGCAACACCGACCTGCCAGACGAGGTCTTCAAGGTGGACGAAATTCCTTACGACTGGCTCTTTGGCCAGGTGCGTACAGCGGTACATCATGGCGGTGCCGGCACGACGGCGGCCTCGTTGCGAGCAGGCGTCCCTACCGCCGTGGTCCCGTTTTTCACAGATCAGGCGTTCTGGGGCTGGCGGGTGATGACCCTGGGCGTGGGCCCGGAGCCCATTCCGCGCGCCAAACTCTCAGCCGAGCGTCTCGCAGGTGCGATTCTAGCCGCGACTAATATCGGGATAAGGGAGCAGGCGCGGCTGTTGGGCGAGAAGATCCGCACGGAGGACGGTGTGGGCCGGGCAGTCGAGGCCTTCCATCGCCTCGTGGTACACGCATGAGCGGCGGACGTCGAAGCGGGCAACAGATCTCGTAAAGGGAAAGGAAAAGATGAGCTCTACGAAGCGCGGAACGCGGGGCGGTGTGGAGGAGTACGAGGAAAGGTGGGAGCGGGCGGGGGCACGCGACGCAGAGCAAGAGCCGCAGCTCAGCGTCGTGGGGAACCTGGAGGGCGACTGGAGGGTAGAGCGCTTGAGCGGCCCGGTGCCGATGCCGTTCGTGTGGAAGCGGATCAGGAGCGGCCGGGGAACGACCCGAGCCTTGCCCTTCGGACCGAAGCTATCCTTCAGGCTCGAGCAGCGCGAGGGGCACGTCGCCCTGATCTATCTCGGACCGCTGTCCTTCTTGCTCGACGAACTGCGCCTGGAGGCGAACGGGACGTGGCTCGGGCGGGCGAACGCGGCGGGGGTCCGGTACGCCTGGTTTCGGATGACCCCTGTGTAGGGTCCACCAAACGCTAACTTCGGAGGACGCTCTATTCCGGCGTAATCCCGCCGCGGAAGATAGCCTCGCCGCCGACTTGGCCCGGCCGTCATAAGCGGTTGCCCCGATCGCGTCCATCAGCGCGGGGTCGGACGCCCGAGCCACGGTTTTCAGGCTCTCTTCATGAGGGCCTTGTAGGTCTGGTGGAGGTGATCCGAGATGGTGACGATCGCGAAGATTGCGCCCACGAGCCGGGTGACGCGCGGCGCGAGCACGAGACCGTAAGTGAAGAAGGAGGCCACCCACTGGCCAACGCAGAACTGGCAGGTTATGAGCTCTCCCAAGGATCTCCTGAGACCTTTGCCCCGCGGCTTCTCCTCGACGTTCTTGGGGCTCTCTTTCTCCTGACGCTCGGTGAACGGAGCGCGCAAGGGGCTTGTGACCGCGTCCTGGGCGACCAGCAGGCTGAGTTTGTGCGTCGCCACCCCGAGCAGCGCGATATCGCTCGCGTCCACCCGCTCGGGCAGGGACCGTCCCACACCCTTAACGACCAGGAGGAACACGGCGAATATAAGGTTAAAAAGACCGGCGAGGGCAGCGTAGGAGGGCAGCTCCTGATCCTGGCCCCCGTAACCTTCGAAGATGTCCTGCGGTGCCTTATCGCTCAAGATCCAAACTCCCTCGCTGCCTGGCGGTTGCGTAGCTTTACTGGTCGATTATACAGGGGGCCCAGCAGGGACGAGCGCGCGGATCTCCGCGAACCGGAAAGGGCCCAAGTGTGCAATTCGGCTACGCACCGTAGCTAACGCGCCCGGGGATCGCGGACGATGCGCCGATGCGCTAGGCTATATTGGAAAGAGCGAGCGGGAGCGTAAGGCTGCTATGGGCATCGTCGTCCAGAAGTACGGTGGCAGCTCGGTAGCGACGGCCGAGCACATAAAGGCCGTGGCCGAGAGGGTGAAGAAGGCCCACGAGGAAGAGGGCCTTAGCCTCATCGTGGTCGTCTCGGCAATGGGTAAGACCACCGACCGTCTCCTCGGGCTCGCGGGCGAGGTCGCCCGTGAGCCGTCGCCGCGCGAGATCGACCAGCTCCTCTCGACCGGCGAGCAGCAGTCGGTGGCGCTCCTGGCGATGGCGCTGCACGACCGCGGGGTCGCCGCGACCTCTCTCTCGGGATCGCAGGCGGGGATGAAGACGACGGGGCGGTACGGGTCCGGCCTGATCTCCGAGATACAGCCCGAGAGGATGCGCAGCCTCCTCGCCGAAGGTCAGGTCGTCATCGTCGCCGGCTTTCAGGGGATGAACGCCTTGGGCGACGTGATGACCCTGGGACGTGGTGGCTCGGACACCACAGCCGTGGCCCTGGCGGCGGCTTTAAAAGCGGACCGGTGCGAGATCTACACGGACGTCGAGGGCATCTACACCGCCGATCCGAGGATCGTGCCTCAAGCGCGACGCATACCCGAGATCTCGCCGTCCGAGATGGCGGAGATGGCGTGGCGGGGGGCGAAGGTTATGCACCCGCGAGCAGTCGAGCTCGGTGCCCTGTACGGCGTCGAGATCCACGTCCGCTCCTCTTTCAACGAGATGGGTAGCACGATCATCAAGGAGGACAAAGACTTGGAGCGCTTGGAGACACGCGAAACCCTGGCTGGTATCGTCCACGACCTCGACGTCTCGCGTGTCGCCCTGACCGGCATTCGCACCGGCCCCGGCACGATGAGCCGCATCTTCACTCCCCTGGCCGAGGCCGACATCTCCGTGGACGTCATCGTCGAGAGCGGCACGAGGGAAGGAACCGCGGATGTGGCCTTCACGGTCGGCCGCGCCGACTTCGCCAAGGCGCGCTCGATAGCGGGCGAGGTCGCGGCTTCTTTGGGCGGCTCGGTCGAGGGGGAAGAAAACCTTGGCAAGGTGAGCGTCGTGGGGACGGGGATGCTCAACCGGCCCGGCTACGCTGCGAAGATGTTCAGCTCTTTGGGGAGAGCGGCCATCCCGATCCGGATGGTCTCGACCTCGGAGATTCAAGTAACATGTGTTATACAAGCGGAGAAGGTGGAGGAGGCGGTCCGGCGCCTCCACGAGGACTTTGAATTGGAGGAGAGAGATGTTTAAAGGCGCGTTCACGGCCCTCGTTACCCCGTTCAGGAACGGCGAGGTAGACGTCGAGGCTTTGGAGGGCCTAGTCGAGTTCCAGATAGCCCAAGGCATACACGGCCTCGTCCCCTGCGGCACCACCGGCGAGTCCCCCACCCTCAGCGAGGAAGAGGACCGGCTCGTCATCGAGACCGTCGTGCGCATGGCTAATGGACGGGTCTCGGTCGTCGCGGGCACCGGATCGAACAACACCGCGAGCGCCATCAAGTACACGAAGATGGCCGAGGAGGTGGGCGCGGACGGCTCACTGCAGGTCGCTCCGTACTACAACAAGCCGACCCAGGGGGGCCTCTTCAGGCATTTTGCGGCGATAGCCGAGAGCACCTCGCTTCCGCTCGTCCTATATAACATCCCCGGAAGGACGAACGTAACCATAGCCCCCGAGACCATAGCGCAACTCGCGGAGATCCCGAACATAATCGGCATCAAGGACTCGACCCTCTCGATGAACATGGTTAGCGACATAAGGCGCCTGTGTGGCGAAGACTTCGACATCCTCTCTGGAGACGACCCGATGACGTTACCTTTGATGGCCTTAGGGGGGGTAGGAGTTATCTCCGTCGCCTCCAACGTCGCCCCCGGTGCCGTCTCGGACCTGGTGAACGCCATGAACTCCGGCGACCTCGCGCAGGGCCGTGAGCTCCACTACCGACTCCTCCCGCTTATCAGGGCGCTCTCCGTCGAGACCAACCCTATTCCCGTGAAGGCCGCCGCCTCCCTCCTCGGGCTCTGCTCCGACGAGCTGCGCCTCCCCCTCGTCCCCATGAGTGGTGAGAACTTGCGGCGCCTGCAGGAGGTAATGGAGGGTACGGCCCAACTCCTCCCCACCCCCGAAGAGGTGCTTTGACCCGGCTAGCCATCGTCGGCGCGGCGGGCCGCATGGGCCGTGAGCTCTGCCGCACCGCTTTGGAAGCGGACGGCATCGAACTCGCCGGTGGGACCGAAGAGCCTGGGAGTCCCGCTCTGGGCACCGACCTCGGCGAGCTCTGCGGCGCTGGGAAGCTGGGCATCGCCGCGACCGAAAACCCGCCCGAAGAGGCCGAGGTCCTCGTCGAGTTCACCACCCCCGAAGCTACCGTCGAGCACCTCTCCTACGGCAAGCCGCACGTCATCGGAACCACGGGCCTCGGTCCCGAGCAACGCGCAAAGGTCGAAGAAGCCGCAAAGAGCGTACCCATCGTCCTCGCCCCGAACATGAGCGTCGGCGTCAACCTGCTGCGTGAAGTGGTCAGGGAGCTCTCCGCGAAGCTCGTCGGCTACGATGTAGAGGTGGTCGAGGCGCACCACAGAAACAAGAAGGACGCGCCTTCGGGGACGGCGCTATTGCTCGCGTGGGCTGCAGCCGAGGGCCGGGAACAGAACCTCGACGAGGTCGCCGTCTACGGGCGGGAAGGAGTTTCTCCGCGCAAGGAAGGTGAGATCGGCATCCACGCTCTACGCGGTGGGGCGGTCGTCGGGGAACACCGCCTGATCCTCTACTCCGAAGGTGAAGAGGTCGAGGTCATCCACCGCGCCCTCTCGCGGCGCACCTTCGCTGATGGGGCCTTGAGAGCTGCGAGGTTCGTGGCAGGGGCGAAGACCGGCCTCTACTCTATGCGGGACGTACTAGAAGGCTAGCCCTCACGACATCCAACCCGTCCTCTGGGTCTGCCGACGCTTACTGTAAACTACGGGTCTACTCATGTAGACCGAGGAAGTGGAGCTATGGAGAACGGGGACACCGGGTCGCTGCAAAGTAGGCCTTTAGGGAACACCGGGCTGTCAGTCACGCCGCTGTGCGCCGGGGGCGCCCCTTTAGGGGACATGCCAGAGACGTTCGATTTCTCTGTCCCCGAGGAACGTGCTCGCGAGACGCTGCGGGCGATCTTCGAGAGCCCGATAAACTTCCTCGATACCGCCGCCTCCTACGGCGATGGGGAGGGTGAGCGGCGTATAGGCGAGGTGCTCGACGAGATCGGAGGGGCGCCGCCCGGGTTCGTGATCGCCACGAAGGCCGACCGCGACCTCTCGACCGGCGACTTCAGCGGGGAGCAGATGCGCCGTTCCGTCGAACGTAGTTTGCGCCTGCTGGGGATGGACCGTCTCCCCCTGGTCTACCTGCACGATCCGGAGCACGCGCCTTACGAAGAGTTGATGACCTCGGGCGGCGCCGTAGAAGTGCTCGTGGGCCTAAAGGAGGAGAGGATCATCGAGCACCTCGGCGTCGCGGGCGGGCCGGTAGATCTGGAGATCCGGTACGTCGAGACCAGCCTGTTCGAGGCGGTGATCACCCACAACCGCTACACCCTTATCAACCGCACCGCCGAACCCCTCCTCGATAGGGCTACCGACCTCGGAGTGCCCGTCCTAAACGCCGCCCCCTACGGCAGCGGCATCCTCGCCAAAGGCCCGGACGCCTACGCCCGCTACGCCTACCAGGATGCCCCCCGCGACCTTATCGAGACGGTCCGCAAGATGTCCGAGGTCTGCCGGGAGTACGGCATACCCCTGGTAGCCGCTGCCCTTCAGTTCTCCATGAGGGATCCCCGCATAACCTCGACCATAGTCGGGCTGAGCCGCCCGGAGCGGGTCGGACAGACGCTCGATTTGGCGGCTTATCACGTACCGGACGAGCTGTGGCCCCGCCTCGACGCCCTCGTTCCGGAAGAACAGCGCGACCCTGAAGAGTCGCGGTGGTGAACGTCTCGATCAACAACTAGCCGCTCCCGGTAGCGTCAAATCACTCAAGGCCGTTCTGTTAGGCACATCTCCAGTCGCTAAAGCCGTCGATGGAGAAGTTGAAACCAGCGTCGAAAAGCATCTCGGCATACAACCCTCTTAAACGTATTGCGGGCACCCCAGCCATCCGATAGGGTCTCAAAGGGAGAATTCCGTGAGCATTGCGAGTGGAAGCGCTCAGGGCTCGAATCTCAAGACGCAAGCGAGACGAGGGTTTCCGTGATCGATAATGACGAAAGGCAAATTGCGATTGCGTGCCAGGGTGGCGGAGGCCACACAGCTTTTACAGCAGGAGTGTTGAAGTAACTCTTGAGAGAGAAGGAAAAGCACGACTACGAGGTGGTGGCGCTGAGCAGCACCTCTGGCGGCGTCATCTGCGCTCTGCTGGCCTGATACACGCTGTTGACAGATGATGCTGAAAAGGCCGTCGACTTGCTAGATTCTTTCTGGGGAGCTAACTCTGAAAACTCGTACGGGGACAGGCTTTTGAACGACTGGCTCCTCTGGGCAAACCGGTTCTTCGAGAACACCGGCGGCGCGCCAACTGTCAGTCCGTATCTCTACGAAACCGACAGAAGGACCAGCTAAAAGCAGCCCCACTATCACTCGTCTTCGAGTGCATATGTCCTCCCAGAGACCAGTACAGGTAGTTGGTGAAGCGTAGTCGACTGCGCCCGCGAAGTTGCAGGAGACGTTTCGCGCTAAACTGGCGCGAAACGTCGCAAGAAAGAGGCAAAGATGGCCGACGCAGGAACGTCCGCTCCCGCAATCCCGATTATCCCTCGAGAGGTACTCTTCGGCAACCCGGAGAAGGCCCAGCCACGCCTCTCCCCGGACGGCAAACGGCTCGCCTACCTCGCCCCGGTGGACGGCGTCCTGAACGTATGGGTCGGGCCGGTGGATGCTCCCGCGGGAGGCGAGGATTACCGGCCGGTCACAAAAGACCGCAAGCGCGGCATCCGCATCTACTTCTGGGCCGAGGACAACGAGCACATCGTCTACCTGCAGGATGTCGGTGGGGACGAGGACTGGCGTGTCCACGCCACCGATCCGAGGACGCAAGAGACGCGGGATCTAACACCCTTCGAGGAGGTCCAAGCGCAGCTTTTGGCGAAGAATAAACGCTTTCCGGACACGCTCCTCGTCGGCCTGAACAAAGAGAACCCCGAGGTCCACGATGTCTACCGCCTCTCTATATCGAGCGGCGAACTCGAGCTCGTCGCCAAGAACCCCGGCAACGTCGCATCTTGGGTCGCGGACAGGGACTTCGAGGTGCGCGGCGCTTTGGCCGCCACCCCCGAGGGCGGCTTCGACCTCCTTTTCCGGGGCACGGAAGATGCCGACTGGCGCACGCTCGTGAGCTGGGGACCCGAGGACGCCCTGAACAGCGGACCGGTGGGTTTCTCTGGTGACGGCGAGAGGATACACCTCCTCGACTCGCGGGACGCCAACACCGCCCGGCTGGTCGCACTCGACCCGAAGAGCGGCACGCTTGCTGTACTCGCCGGGGACGAGCGCTACGACGTAGGCGGGGTGCTCGTACACCCCGACACCTACGAGGTTCAGGCGGTGGCGATCGAAAAAGCCCGCACCGAGTGGACCGTCTTGGACGAGAGCATCAGAGAGGACTTCGAGGCCATAGAGAGACTAAACCGGGGTGACTTCGCCGTCGCGAGCCGCGACCGGGCCGACGAGAGGTGGCTCGTCGCCTTCACGAGAGACGACGGCGGCGCTTCTTACTACTCCTACGACCGCGCGGAAAGAGAGGGCGCCCACCTCTTCGACGCGTGGCCGGACCTCGCAGGGTATACCCTCGCGCGCATGGGGCCTATCTCTTTCACCGCCCGCGACGGCCTCACGATAGAGGGCTACCTCACGCTGCCCCCGGGCGCCGGAAGCGAGGGGCTGCCGATGGTGCTGAACGTGCACGGGGGCCCGTGGGCACGGGACGGGTGGGGGTACGACCCGGAGGCGCAGTGGCTGGCGAACCGGGGGTACGCCTGCCTGCAGGTCAACTACCGGGGCTCGACCGGCTACGGGAAGGCGTTCTTGAACGCCGGGAACAAGGAGTGGGGCGCCAGGATGCACGACGATCTCGTGGACGGGGTGCGATGGGCTGTAGACAAGGGGGTCGCAGACCCCGAACGGGTCGCGATCTACGGTGGCTCCTACGGCGGGTACGCAGCGCTCGTCGGGGCTACGTTCACGCCGGAACTTTTCAGGTGCGCCGTGGACGTGGTGGGACCGAGCAGCCTAATCACGCTGATAAAGAGCATCCCACCGTACTGGTCCACGTTCCTCGCCACCTTCCATAAGCGCGTCGGCAACCCGGACATCGAAGAAGAGTTTCTGAAGTCGCGTTCGCCTCTGTTCTTCGTCGACAGGATCAAGATTCCCATACTCATAGCCCAAGGGGCGAACGACCCGCGCGTCAAACAGGCCGAATCTGAGCAGATTGTCGCCGCGATGGAGGAGAAGGGCATAGACCACGAGTACCTCCTCTTTGAGGACGAGGGCCATGGCTTCGCGAGGCCAGAGAACCGCCTCAAGTTCTACGCGAGGGCCGAACGTTTCCTCGCCAAGTACCTCGGTGGTCGCGCCGAGGACGACGGGACCCACCAGGGCTAAGCTCAGCGGTTCTGGCTACAGCTCCGCGAGCAGGAACGAGATCAAGAAACCCGCGGACGTGGCGAAGGCAACCAGCTTGGCTTGGCGTCCTCCCGGTAAGCGTCGGGCATGAGGGTGTCGGCGAGGGAAGCGAGCACGGCACCGCCCGCGAAGGCCAGGAGGACGGACAGCGGCTCGTACCTTACGTTCGAAAGGGCGGCGTTGCCGATCACTATGGCAGCGGTGAGGACCACGGCGGTAATCCTCCAGACGAGGACGACGAAGCCTCTTGTGCGGCCGTGGTCTCGCGTCCCCACGCCTCCGCCAAAAGCCTCAGGCAGGTTAGAGGCAAAGATAGCGACGAGCAGTGCTGAGCCCCCGTCTTCGAGGTTTGCAGGAGGGAGACGCCCAAAGCTATGTTCTCGGGGATGCCGTCGAGTGTCACGGCGGCCAGGATGGTGAACCCCGAGACGTTGCTCCCGACCCCTCCTGCGTAACGATCGAGCAGCTCGTCCGCCGCCACGAAGGTCGCCGCGCCAGCCAGGAGCCCAATCGCGGAGAGCAACACGCCGCCGGTCCTGAGCGACTCCTCAAACAGCTCGAAGGCGAGGCAGTAATGAGCGAGCCGCTGGCGAAGGCCCAGCTCACAGCAACCAGCCGTCGAGGCGGCCTCCGGTACGCTCCGATGACGCCCCCTATCACCAGGGCGCTGGACGCTATCAAGCCGAAGAGAAGGGCGTCCAGCACCGAGGCGCCAAGGAGGCGTCACTGATTCACCCGCACACCGTCCCAGCTTCCGGGATCGCTGCGCCTCAGCCTGGCTCGTGCCCCGTCGTGGAGGAGTCTTCGTCGGCCACCATCGAGACCAGGCTCTCCACCCAGCTCGGGTCAACGCCCAGATCCTGTGAGATCTCGTCCGTGGACATCCCCGAACGCCGCCGCTTCTCGACCTCCTCTTCGAGGCAAACTTCTCCCTTGCTCTCCAAGACTCACGCCTCCTTTCAACGCTTGACGCGTTTATTTATACCAGCGAGGCGCTTGGCCTTCCGGAACACCGAGGCCAGAAACTTCTTACCATGTGCTTCATCAAGATGCACCTATCTAGATGCTAACGATATAACCTTGCGCGTCCACCTCAGCCCCGACGGCCGCCAGGAGGTGAGGCTCGCCGGCTAGAGGCTGTTATGAACTTGCTTAGGAATGGCTTGCGTATGCGGAAAACGGCAGACCGACGGTGAACCAAGCTAACCGTGGAATCCGCATCCTGATGTGGTTTTTC
>JALZFJ010000304.1 GCA_030867425.1 Actinomycetota bacterium
CTGGGTCGCCCGCATTACCGCTCGCTACGAGGACCCCGAAGAGGCGCGCGAGAGCATGAAGGCCCGCCAGCCCCACGGCCGGCTCGTCTCGTCGGAGGAGATAGCCGCGATGGCCGCCTACCTCGCCTCCGACGAGGCGGGCTCCATCGTTGGGGCGTGCATGGTCGTGGATGGCGGCATGACCGCCCGCTGAGGTAACTCCAAAACTGCACCGAGAAGCAGGGTAGGCCTTCCCACACCTATTACCCATGTCGTCTCTCGCGACATCCGCTTCCCGACCTCACAAGATCTCTCTGGCTCGGACGCCATGAACCCCGACCCCGACTACTCGGCAGCGTATGCGATCCTGAAGACCGACTCCCCCGAGGGCCTTGAAGGCCACGGCCTCACGTTCACCATTGGCCAGGGCAACGAGATCTGCGTCGCCGCGATAGAGGCTATGGCCCCGCTCGTGGTCGGCGAGACCCCGGAGTCACTCACGGAAGACATGGGCGCATTCTGGCGCAGGGTCACAGGCGACAGCCAGCTCCGGTGGCTAGGGCCGGAGAAGGGCGTCATACACCTCGCCACCGCCGCCGTCATCAACGCTGTCTGGGACCTCTACGCGAAGGTCGAGGGCAAGCCCCTCTGGAAGCTCCTCGTCGACATGAGCTGCAAAGAGCTCGTGCATTGCATTGACTTCCGCTATATATCCGATGCCATAACGCCCGAGGAGGCTTTAGAGATCCTGCGCCAAAACGAGCCGACAAAGGGGACTCGCGAGGAAGAGATGCTGCGCGACGGGTTCCCCGCGTATACGACGAGCACCGCTTGGCTCGGCTACGAGGACGAGAAGGTCAAGCGGTTGGCCCGGGAGGCGGTCGAGGCCGGGTGGAACGAAGTGAAGATGAAGGTCGGGGTGAGCCCGAAAGACGACGCACGGCGCGCAGGGATAATTCGGAAGGCGGTCGGGCTCGAGAGAAGGCTCATGATGGACGCCAACCAAGTCTGGGACGTCGAAGAAGCCATAGAGAGGATGGAGCCCCTGAAAGAGTTCGACCCGTGGTGGATCGAGGAAACTACGAGCCTCGACGACGCTTGGGACACGCCCGGATCTCGGAAGCCGTATCCCCCGTCGGCGTCGTCACCGGCGAGCACTGCCAGAACCGCATCCTCTTCAAACAGCTCCTACAGGCGAACGCCATAAGCTTCTGCCAGGTAGACGCCTGTCGCCTAGGGGGCGTCAACGAGGTCCTCTCCGTCCCCTCCTGATGGCCAGGAAGTTTGAGGTGCCCGTCTGCCCGCACGCGGGCGGCGTCGGCTTGAGCGAGTACGTGCAGCACCTCTCGATCTTCGACTACGTCTACGTCGGTGCCTCCCTTGAGAACCGGTCCTCGAGTACGTGGACCACCTGCACGAGCAATTCCTCGACCCCGTCGTCGTAAAAAACGGCCGCTACCATGCCCCCAGATGCCCGGCTACTCCATCGAGATGCGCCCCGAGTCGCTTGAGAAGTACAAGTTCCCTACGGGCACGGCCTGGTCCTCCTCGGTCGCCTGAGCGGAGGTCAAACCAGGCGCAAACCTCCCGGCTTCCTAGATCATCGGGCGTCCCGGTCCTCGCGAACTGAACGCATCATGTCTTCCGCGTAGCGTTCCTGCGCATCCCTCCGCTCGTCCATCTTGAGGACCGTGTACGCCCGTCCGGTCCCGAGGTCGAAGACGGCAGCTTGCGCCCGGGCCAAGGCAGCGTAGATCTCCTCGGGGTTCTCGGCCTCGACCATCGTACCCATCGGCCCCAGGGTGCACTTCAAGCCGGAGGCTTCGAGCTCTCTGACGGCCGCCGCCACGTAGTCGCTGACGCTCGTGGTTTCCGTCCCCAAAGGGAAGATGCTTACCTCGGCTACTACCATCGCATCCTCCTTACTCATCGTCCTCAGGCATCAGGCTCTCGGTGACTTCGGCCCCACCCTCGATGGACTCGCCGGGGAGCACGCTCACGCCCGCCGTGACGGTGGCTCCCTCTCCCACGCTGGTCCCGTCCCCCAATGCGCTCCCCTCCAGGACTTGGGTTCGAGGGCCTATGTTGCACGCGCGCATAACCAGGGCGCCGTCCAGCTCGGCCTCCTCGCCGATAGTAGATTCCCCGCCTACGGTGCTCCTGACGATAGAGGCCCCCTCCCCCACCGAGACGTTCGACGCCAGAACCGAGTAGGGCCCGACGTGAGCGCCGGAAGCCAACCGGACGTTGTCTCCCAGGACCACAGGCCCCTCTAGCTGGTCCTCCTCTACCCGCGCATCGCGCCCGACGTACACGCCTTCTTTGAGCCGCTCCCCCGCGGGCTCGACCCCCTCTACTTCACCGTTCAGCACGGCCCTTTGCGCGCCCATGTACTGCTCGATGTTCCCGATATCCTCCCAGTAGCCCTCCGTCACGTACCCATACAGGGACTGCCCCTCCTCTAGCATCTTCGGGAACTGCTCCTTGGACCAGTCATACTCCTGCCCCTCCGGCATGTCCTCGAGCACCGACGGCTCCAGGATGTAGATGCCGGTGTTGGCCGTGTACGAGAAGACTTCCTCCTCGTCGGGCTTCTCCATAAAGTCGGTAACGCGCCCGTCCTGCTCGATAGTTACTATGCCGAACCCCGAAGGATCGTCGACCTTTTTGAGGACCAAGGTGGTCTCGGCCCCGCGCTCCTCGTGGAAGGAGAGGGCCTCCGTCAGGTTCACATCTGTAAGCGCGTCGCCCGAGACGATAACGAACCTCTCTCCCAGCCGGTCCACTACATACTTCACCGAGCCGGCCGTGCCTAGAGGCTCCTCCTCGACGGAGTACTCGATGTTCATCCCCCACTCGGACCCGTCGCCGAAGTACCCTTGGATAACCTCTGGCATATACTCCAGGGTGACTACTATGTCCTCGAAGCCGTGTCGCCTGAGGAGGTCCACAATGTGCTCCATACACGGCTTGTTGACTATCGAGATCATGGGCTTCGGCTGGTTGCTCGTCAAAGGTCTGAGCCTCGTTCCCTTACCACCTGCCATGATCACCGCTTTCACAAGCCCTCCTCTCTCTAGCTTCCGGCATCTTCTTACCCCGAAGAGCGCTCCTTCAACAAGAAGAAACACAAAACCCTGCGCGCCTCGTCTCCGATCCTGCACGGGGAAGCGATCGTATATTAGCTCGGCTCGATCAAGACCAACGCTACGGTATTCACCGGCTGGCACAAAGAACTCGTTACCGATTTGCCCTCGTCGAGGCCGGATACGTAAGGCTGCCCGAGGGCCCGAACCTGGGGACCGAGCTCCTGCCGAAGCTGCGCGAGCGCCCCAACGCACATCTCATTATCAGCAAGCTTGAAGACCCATGCACCAGAAAAAAGAGCATGCCCCTCGCTTACGGGTTCGTTCCGCTGACTATTCGGTGTTCTGGGCGGGCTCCCCGGTCGGGGCGTCCTCAAGCGTTACGGCGGCAGTGCCCAAAGAAGTGCCCTGGCTCTCCATGAAGCGACGTTCGGTAGTATAAGCTTGGACCATCATCGCGAGCTCGAGCTTGTCGCGTTCAGCGGGCAGCGTCCCGGCCTCTTCCTGCTTCGAGACGTCTTCGCCCTTTACACCCAAAGACTTCTCGAGTTCCCCGATCCTGCGCCGCATCTTCAGACGACCGCCGGGCGTCGTACGCAAGAAGACCCTGTCTTCAGGACCCTGCACCGGGTATATCCACGCGCTCTTTATCCAGGACTGCAAGATCTCAGTCTTCAACTGCTCCTTGTCTTTTAGCTCCATAGATGAACCTCCTTTGCCGTTGCGTTAATGTACTACCCTGGTCCGCGAAACTCCACAAGGCGCGCCGCGTATTAGTCGGTACGATGAGCCGCGCACTGAGAGCCGCTTCTTCCCTGGACCTCCTCCGGCGGGACCTCGGAGGCTCCTTTGTCGCCCACGCCCGCGGCCTGCTCGCCTCGGAGTTCGCCCTCCTAAACTCCGACGGGAAGGAGTTCGGCCAGCTGCATCTGGGCGGGACCCCGGGCGCGGAGTTAGGGTCCGGAGACTACGCGGCCTCGTTCGAGGCGTCGGGGAGACGCTACCGGATGGTCGTAGATGGCGAGGAAGTGCTCTCCGCCGGTTTGAAGGGACGCTCCCTCGACGAGTTGGAGATCTCTTGCGGAAGTCGAATCTACGAGGCGCGGATCGGCTTCCTTCGCAACCTCGCGGCAACCATGTATCAAGAAGGCGGCGAAGCGGTTCGCCTCTCCGGTGGCTTGACAGGCCGGAACTATGAGGCCCTCTTCGCCGCCGAAGACGGGTGCGCGCTCCCGGTCGCGATCTTCCTCCTCTGGCACGTCGCCGCGAACCGGCGCCGCGCGTACCGCACTGTAAGCCCGACGAGGGGAGGAAGGATGTAAAGGGCTCTTACCTAGGAAACCTTGCGTCGTAGCGTACGACTGGATAGTGTCGAAGTGTACCGGACAAAAGGAGCGAGAATGCAGCAACAAGACCCGAACTACGGCACCCCTAGAGAAGAGGAGCCCCGCCTAACCCGGGCCCCGATGGGCGGAGGGATGAGTGCCCAGGACGAGCGAACGTGGTCGATGCTCGCGCACCTAAGCGTGCTGTTGAACATCATAACCGGCATCGGCGGTCCGATCGCAGCCCTCGTCATATGGCTGGTCTACAGGGACAGGTCCCGAAGGGTGTCCTTCCACGCCCTGCAATCGCTCTGGTATCAGGTGGCCTGGGCCGTTATCCTCTTCGTTGGGTGGTTCGTGACCGGTATCCTGAGCATCATCTTCATCGGCCTGCTGCTGATACCGATAATGTTGATCGCAACTCTCGTGCCCTTCGTGCACCAGTGCTACGCGGCCTATAAGGTCTACCAGGGCGTAGACTACCGCTACCCGATAATCGCCGATATGATAGACGGCGGATGGAGAGCCGCCTAATGCCACAGCGGTAACGCGAGATTACCCTCTCGGGGCCGGCCCCGTTTTCGTTTCGCTACCTAGCCGCTGACCCGGCTGTGGCTGAACCTGCGGCTGGAGTTGACCCTGAGGCGGCTGTGCCTGGGGCAGCACGACCTGGGGGATCTGGGGCTCGTCTGCGGGGGTGGCGTAGATGGTGATGGTGGAACCCAGAGGCGCCAGGGAGCCGGCGGTGGGATCTGTGCCCCAGACGACGCCCCTGGGGGCGTAACCCTCGCGGTACTCGTAGACAACCTGCGTCTGAAAGCCGCTGTTCTGGAGGACGTCCTCGGCGTAGTAATCGAAGTACGCGTCCACGCCCGGCACGACCCCCAATCTCAAGGACACCGGGTTGTTCCCCAACGCCGCGTTCAGCTCGGTAGCACCCTGCATCGCTGCCGGGGCCTCCGGCGGTTCCTCCGCCACCGGTTGGGCGGGCGTCTGCAGGTCCTCCTCTTCGGTCTGTCGTTGCCCCGGCAGGTTTTCGAGGCCCACATACCCGAGGCCAGCCGCGGCGGTACCCCCGCCCAAAAGGAGCAGGGCGAGCACCGAGAAGGCGAGTAGCGCCTTGCGGCCGCCAGGACGCTTGCGCAGCCTGCGACGCCTACGCGCTCCCGAAGTCCCACCGGTCACTTCGGCGTTCGCGCTTTCTTGCAGATCTTCGAGCATCGCGGAGGCGGAGGGGTAGCGGTCCTTCGGGTCTTTGGCAAGCGCTTTCAGGATCACCGCCTCCAGGCGCGGCGAGATTGCCTTGTTCAGCTCACTCGGTGGGGTCGGCTCTTGGTGGATCTGCTGACGGGCGACGCTCCTGGTGCTGCCGGAGAAGGGCGGGCTCCCGGTGAGGCAGTGGTAGAGGAGGACGCCGACGGAATACAGGTCGCTACGAGGAGTGGTCTCTTCGCCCTTGAGCTGCTCGGGCGACATGTAGCGGGCGCTCCCGATGATCTCGCCGGGCTCTTCTTCCTCTTCTTCCACGACGCGCGCGATCCCGAAGTCAGCTACCTTAACGGTGCCTTCCCGCGTGATAAGTACGTTCGAGGGCTTTACGTCGCGGTGGACGATCCCACGCTGGTGCGCGTAGTCTAGCGCCCTCAGGAGCTGCATCGCCACCCCCCTCGTGTATCGCTCGCCCAGATAGCCGCCGGGCGTGCCCTTGAGGGCGTCTCCGACGTCCCGCCCGTCGACGTACTCGGCAACGATGAACGGCACCTCACCGTCTTGGGAGATGTCGTAGACCTTAACGACGTTCTCGTGGTCTAAGGAAGCCATCACCCGCGCCTCCTGCTTGAAGCGCGACCGGAAAGAGTTCTCCTCGGCATAGCGGCGATGGAGCGTCTTCAGGGCAACGCAGCGCCTGAGGATGGCGTCCTCCGCCTTGTAGACGACGGCCATGCCTCCCTCGCCTAGCGTGCTCTGTACCTTGTAGCGCTCCCCGAGTACCGTTCCAACCGAGGCGCTCAGTACCTCACCACCTCCGATGGCTCGTTCTTCGAAAGACAATTATATATCCCTCTTCGTTGCTCGGGCATGCTTGAAGTCGAGAACCGTGAGTGCCCGCGACATGTTGCAGGATAACAAAATCTCTTTCAACATTTGGTACGCTCCAGGATCACCCCGCGCTCCGTACGGCAACGAAAACCCTCGTTTTCGAGGCTCTACAGCGGTGTTCGTAAAGGTTGACCCCTGCCAGAGAATATCGCTGCGACCCTCGGGCCGTGACTGCGACGAGCGAACCCGTTGGTCGCCGGTCCTGGCGGCCGGTGAGTATCGCTGCCGGTACCTTAATCGCGTGAGGAATAGTGGCGTTGAGAGCGATGGCCGGGTTTGGTGCCATGCCCAGTCCTGTGGCGCTTAGCTTCCAACCTCGACTTAGCGAGAAGGCCCGGGTGACCTGAGAACTTCCTCTCTTCTCGACCGGCCTCGATTATATTGGAGGAGCCCTCGGTTTAGCGCCCGAAAGTTAACCATCGAGGAGTGCTGGGGATAAACCCATACTAACGGTTAGGCGACGGAGAGGAGAAAGAAGATGGCTCAGTGCGAGGTGTGTGGCAACGAGTACGATAAGGCCTTCCGGGTGACCCTGCCCGACGACCAGCCGCACGTGTTCGACAGCTTCGAGTGCGCGATCCACGCTTTAGCCCCCTCCTGCGAGTACTGCGGCGTCAAGGTTATCGGCCACGGCGTGGAGGCGAACGGCTCCTTCTACTGCTGCGCCCACTGCGCGAGCATGGCCGGGGCGACACAGGTGCAAGATCGCGCCTGAGTTCCCCGAAAAAGGAGCTGCGTTCTCTTAAAGGGCCGTCCGGTCCGACTCGGGCAGGCGGCCGAAGATGGAGCGCAGCCCGAAATCCTTCGGTAGATCCGAGGTGAAAGAGCGGATGCCCAAGACCTTACGGGCGTCGACCTCTATCTCCCTCCCCGCCACGTGGGGGAAGATGGCCCGGGCGGCGTAGACCGGCGGAGCGTCCGCGTCGCCGCTTCCGGTATCGGTCTTTACCCGCACGAGGCCCTTTCGCTTGCGGGTGGGCTCCTCCTTCGCCACTGAGAGGCTCATCTCCCCCGCTCCGGCACAGCAGATCGCCAACCGGTGCCACTCGAGAACTAGGGCCTCCCCCGGGCGTAGCAGCTCCCGCGCCGCCGGGGTCAGGCGCACTTT